>JAPLHM010000338.1 GCA_026389635.1 Chloroflexota bacterium
ACCTTCAAAACCGTCAACGATATCGGCGAATATGTCGACCTTGTCGTCATCTCCGTCGCCGCTCGCAACGTACTCGAAATCATTAAAAATCTGCCCGGCGATAAAATAGGTGGAATCGTCCTCGTCACCGGGGGCTTCTCCGAGATAGGCGAAGAAGGTAAAAAGATCCAGGACGAGATAGCCAGGATATTAAAAGAAAAGGGCATCAGGGCCATCGGTCCCAATGCTCTCAGCCCTATCAACAGCGCCAATAAACTCGCCATCAGCTTCTTCAGCAGGTCCGCCCTGCCCTCCGGCAACGTTTCCTTCATCTTCCAGTCCGGCATGTACGAGCCCCGCTTTGACTGGATGATGATGGATTTTCACCTCGGCGTTGCCAAACTAATAGATCTCGGCAACAAAATGGACATCAACGAGGTCGATGCCCTTGAGTACCTTGCACGGGACCCCGAGACCGAAATCATCTGTCTACACCTTGAATCCATCAAGGGCGGAGGCCGCAGGTTCTTCGAACTGCTCAAGCAGACCACGCCCAGGAAACCTGTCATTGTCCTGAAAGGCGGAAGGACCGAAGCCGGCGCCAGGGCGGCTATGTCGCATACCGGGTCGCTGGTGCAGGGCAGCGATATTGTATTTGAATCTGCCATGAAGCAGGCAGGTGCTATCAAGGCCGACACGTTGGACGATTTCCTTTACCTGGCCAAGGCTTTTTCCTATCTCCCCATTCCTAAGGGAAACCGCATCGCCATCGCCACTTTTCCGGGAGGGGAGGCTGTACTGGCCACGGACACGGTCTATCAAAACGGCCTGGTCATGGCTAAACCGGGAAAAGCCAGCTATGACAGGCTGCACAAGACTTTTCCTGCCTGGGAGATAGACCTCAACCCTTACGACTTTGGCATTATCTATACCTTCAGCTCTTTCAACAACAACCACGGCGCTTTCATCGAGGCCATGGCCGATGATGAGAATGTTGACTGCCTGGCCGTTCAGTTGCCTCCCCCGGTTTTTCCTATCGATCCGGAAAGCTTCTGCTCTCCCTTCCTGGCCGCCCCACAAAAAGGCAAGCCCCTGGCCGTCTGGCCCCCTCACATGCTGCGCTTCGACACCGACCTCATCACCTGGCTGGAAGCTCACTCAGTCCCCGTCTTCCCCTCGGCTGCGATTGCGGTTAAGTGTCTGGCTGCGCTGAATCGGTACGGGAAGTGGTTCGCGTCAATCTAATTGCCGCTCAACCGTCAGCGCGCCTTTAATAGGCCCTTAATGACTTCTGTTAATCCCTGCAGCGGCTGCATCTGCGCCTGCGCATCCTTCCTCCATTTCAACTCCACGCTGTCGCTCTTGAGCGTGCGTGCGCTGACCACTATCCTCAGCGGGATGCCTATCAGGTCGGCATCGTTAAATTTTACCCCCGGCGACTCAGGACGGTCATCGAAAAGCACCTCGATATTTGCCGCGCATAATTCTGCATAGATTGCTTCGGCAGCTACCATTACCTGTGCGTCCTCGATCTTCAAGGGGCAGAGGCAAACCTGGTATGGCGCGATCGGCAAGGGCCAGATGATGCCCTTTTCATCGTGGTTCTGCTCAACTGCCGCTGCCAGCAACCTGCCCACGCCTATGCCATAGCATCCCATGATAATCGGCTTGTTTGAGCCATCTTTATCAAGGTAATAAGCACCCAACCGCTCACTTAAAAATGTGCCGAGTTTGAAGACATGGCCGACCTCGATTCCCTGCTGTGAGAGAAGTGTGCTGTTGCACTTCGGGCACTGGTCGCCTTCCCTGGCGACTGCTATATCCGCCAGGGTGTCAACCTTGAAATCGCGGGGATAATTAACGTTTCTCAGATGTGTATCGGGCTTATTGGCCCCTGCCACGAAATTGCTGCCCAGCCTGATCGAGTCATCAGCCACGACCCTGTGACCCTTTAGGTTGATGGCGGAGGCATAGCCGGCGACCAGACCCGCCTCCCGTGCTTCAGCTTCAGTGGCCATGTGAAAATCGCTGCACTTCAAAATGTTTTTCAACTTGGTCTCATTCACGTCAAGGTCACCACGGATGACTACAAATATAATTTCCCCGTCGGCGACGTAAAACACGGATTTCAATGTTTGTTCTGCCCTGACCCCCAGGAAATTGCCCACCTCCTCAATACTCGTCAGTCCCGGTGTGGAAACTTCCTCAACGGCCAGGGGTTTTGCCGTGGGGGCAGAAGTTTTAACGCTGGTGGCCTTCTCGGCATTGGCGGCATAGCCGCACTGCGCACAATAGATGACCTGGTCTTCCCCACTCTGGGCGATCAGCATGAATTCATGAGAGGCCTTGCCCCCGATGGCACCGCTGTCAGCCTCTACCATCACTGCCGGAAGGCCGCACCTGGTAAATATATTTTTATACGCCTGCACCATCCTGGCATAGCTTTCATCCAGGGCGTCTTCATCGATATCGAAGCTGTAGAGGTCCTTCATGATGAATTCGCGCACCCGCAACAGCCCTCCACGCGGTCTCGGTTCATCCCTGAATTTATTCTGGACCTGGTACAGCAATTGCGGCAGGTCGCGATAGCTCTGCACTGACCGGCGGACCAAATCCGTAATTATCTCTTCATGGGTAGGACCTAAAATGAGTTTGTGCTCTTTGCGGTCGGTTACGCTAAAAAGTGTTTTATCGAAAGAGGGCAATCTGCCTGATTTCTCCCATAGCTCCAGCGGTTGCAGGGATGGCATCATCAACTCCTGCCCGCCTGCGCTGTCCATCTCGCCCCGTATGATGTCCT
>JAPLHM010000049.1 GCA_026389635.1 Chloroflexota bacterium
AGCGGGAAAATAACGATAGCGGCCGGCAGGGTAAGGCCGAAAAGTTCGACCTGCTTTACGATAAGGATATTGGAAGCCAGTATGCTTGTGATGAAGAGAGCTGTAATAAAAACGAACCTGTAAGAGTAAGACAATCTGACGGTAACCCCCATCTGACCGCGTCTAAATCCAGTGTTTGCGGTGGAAATACCACAGCATCGCGCCGGCAGTAACCACCATGAAACCGATGACAAGGGCAAAGGTAAGGGAATCACCCGAAGTAATTCCACCCGGCAGGTGAATATTCATCCCGTAGATGCTGGCAATCAGGGTGGGTGGGGCCATCAGCGCCATGACTATAGTCAGTACCCGCATTACTTCCTGGATACGGTGCGATGTGAGCCAGTTACTGGTATCCGCCAACCCGTCCACAACCTCCTTGCAGTCCTCCAGTCCATCCCAGATCTTGCGGATATGGTCGGCTGTATCGCCGAAATATACATCCTGGTCCTCTTTAAAAAACGGGTATTTTTCTTTTTCCAGTTCTTCCAGCACAGATATCTGCGGGTGCACAATGCGGCGGAAAGAGATCAGGTCGCGCCGTATCATAGAGATCTCGCGCACAGTCTCGGGAACGGCACGGGCGAAGATAAGATCCTCGATCTTATCGATGTTATCCTCGATCCTGTCTAAAATGGGGAAGCAGTAGTATACCAGGCGGTCGAGCAGCTGGTAGAAAAGGTAGCTGGCGCTGCGCCCCATATATTTCTGGCGGAGTTCTTCATCGAGCATGCACTCGTTGAAAAGCTTGGAAAGCGGCTTGAGATCACCCTTATGGCTGGTGACTAAGAAGTTCTCGCCTATGAAGATATCCAATTCGCTGGGCGTGGTTACGCGGTTGGCCTTATCGAAAACGGGAAAGTGCAGGACGATGAAGAGGTAGGTATCGTAATCGTCGATCTTGGGACGCTGCACACGGCTGAGCATGTCATCCAGCGCCATCGTGTGGAAGTGAAAATTATCAGCCAGGTACTTGACCTCGCGTTCCGTGGCCTTTTCAATATAATGCCAGGTCAGCTTGCCGTTGCAGCAAACTGAATTGATATTGCACGAATCTGTTTCATTTGTTAGTTGCATCGTTGTCACCGCAGGGTTGCCCCTGTACCAGGCGTAAGGGCAGGCAGTTTGTAATTATAAATCTTCTGCAATTTTATTAACAGGGTCACACTGCGTCCGACTTGTAATCGGAATTACAAACGGCTATATTGATAAATATAATGAGAGGAAAAAATATGCAATTATCCATCGGAAAAATCAGGGGACTGCAGCAGATAGCGACTCCCTCGGGGCACCTGGTAATGTGCGCCATGGACCACCGCTCCGGGCTTGTCAGCATGATGGAGGGAATACACCACGGGGCGCCGGATTACGCTGAAATCGTGCAGATGAAGCTGGACATATGCTCGGTGCTGGGTACGCACTCCAGCGGAATATTGCTCGACCCAGAGTATGGAGCGTCGCAGTGCATAGCCTCCGGTGTCCTGGGAGGGCAGACGGGCCTGCTGGTCAGTATCGAGGCCACGGGATACCAGAAGGACCCTACCGGGCGGCTTACTGTATTGCTCAAGGACTGGAGTGTGGAGAAGATCAAGCGTATGGGCGCCTCGGCAGTAAAGATGCTGGTTTACTTCAGGCCCGATATCACTAAGCTGGCGGCCAGGCAGCTCGAGGTCATAGCCGGCGTTGCCGGCGATTGCATTAAATACGATATTCCGCTTCTGGTCGAGCCCAAGACCTACCGCGTTGAAGGTGAGACTCTTGATTCAGCAGCCTTTGCGCGTAGTTTGCCGCAAATGGTGATTGAAACCGCGCGGCAGATCACAGCCCTGCCTATCGATGTGCTGAAGGCAGAATTCCCCGCGGATTTGAAATATGAGCAGGATGCCGACAGGCCGGCCGGGTACTGCCGTCAGCTTGACCAGGCTTCGTCTGTTCCATGGGTGATACTCAGCGCAGGGGTGGACTATGACACTTTCAAGCGGCAGGTAACCATCGCATGCCAGGCCGGCGCCTCCGGATTTTTAGGGGGGCGGGCCATATGGCAGGAGGCGACCGAGATTGAATCCAGGGACGGCATGCTAAGCTTTTTATCGGGGGTTGCGGTCAAGCGGATGCAGGAACTGGCTGAAATAACCGGGCGCTATGCCCGGCCCTGGTACAGCAAGTTTGGTTTGAGTGGAGAAAAACTGGCTGATACAGGGGCGGGCTGGTACAGCAGGTATTAGGTTTCGAGATGGTCAAATCGCCGCTGCAGGGTATGTCCCTGCGTAAAACCAAGATTGTATGCACTATCGGGCCCAGCAGCATAGCTCCTGCCGTTATCAGTCAGTTGCTCGAGGCCGGGATGAACGTTGCCCGCATTAACGCTTCGCATGGCACTGTTGAGGAACATGCCGAATGTCTTGAAGTGCTGCGCCGCGAAGCAAAGAAGCTGAAACTGTCACCGGCAATG
>JAPLHM010000253.1 GCA_026389635.1 Chloroflexota bacterium
TCAGTTTTCCTGCTGATCGACCTGCAAAGCAACCTGGCGGTTGCCATGAAAAAGGACGTCTACGCAAATTGCGAAAGCAATGTGAACTTAATCGTTACATCGTGTGAAACAATGAAGGTCCCTGTGATTGTCACCGAGCAGTACAGCAAAGGGCTTGGCAATACGGTTGAGCCTGTTAAGGCCAGGTTGAAAGATCAATACAAGCCGATCGATAAGCTGAGTTTCAGCTGTTGCGGCGATCCGGTTTTTCAGAATACTTTCTCGGACCTGAATAAGAAGTATGCCATAGTAGCCGGTATCGAATCGCACGTGTGCGTGCTGCAGTCGGTAGTCGACCTGGTATCACAGGGATACTATGTCCACGTGATCAGCGACGCCGTATGCTCCAGGTATAAGACCGACTGGAAAAACGCTTTGAAATACATGCGGGACGCCGGCGCTGTCATCACCACCACGGAGATAGCCGTGTTCCAACTGCTGCAGAGGGCAGGCACACCCGAGTTCAAGGCGATATCACCCCTCTTCAAGAACAAGGAAGCCTACTGGTCGGACTGAGGCCGGTAACTTTTGAGCTTTTATTTGGGTGTTGCGTAGCTCCTCATCTTAGCCTGCATCTCAGGGGTCAACTGTTTGACAAGCTCTGCATTGTATGAAGCAGTAGGCATTGGCTTAATAGTTGGATCCGGAGCGGTTGGATAACCCACGCTGGTTGGATCTGAAGCGGGATTATTCGGACTTAGATTATTTCCGGCTATCTGCTGCGCCGCGACGGCATACTTGCGCGATGTGGCAGCGGGCGTTCCGTCTTTGACTGCCGGGTCAACATCAGTCGTAACTATCGAAATTGTATTGTCGCTGTTAAGGTAGATCTCAAAAGTGCGGAACTGCTGAGGGAAATCCCTCAACGACGAAGTCTCCACCTGCCAGAAGCCGCGCTCTGGCCTGGTGGGATCGTCTGTCAGAAAGGCTTTAACGGTATTGAGGTGGCGGTGCCCCGCGATCCACATGAGGAGATTGGGGTGGCTATGGAGTTCGGCAATCAGGTCCGTAATATTTACAGCATTTTGAGGATCGGTCCACCATTCCATAAAGGAACCGTCCGGCTGGACGCCTATCGGTATGTGCGCAGCTATGATCATGAGCTGGCCGGCCGCGTCACCATCCGCAAGTTCTTTTTTAAGCCAGTTCCAGCGTGCCTGGTCAAGAAAGCCATGACCATGGATGCTGGTATCGCCATCGGTTTCCGATTGCGTATCATCGAGCACGATAACCTTGACTGGTACACTCGACTTTGGCACGAAACTATAACAGGCAAAGCCTTTTTCCTGGTTGGGATCGACCAGGTTGAGGCCGTGACCGACCGGATTTGAAGATGTTGTAAAGAATTCTTTAATCCACTCCGTCCTCAACAGTGAACGGCGGTCCGGATCGGGTACAACCCTGGGAGGGTTGTTGAACGTTACGGCGGGTCCTGCACTCTTAATGTCACCGTTGGGAGTCGAGCCGTCGAGTACGCCCATGTAGTACACGGGGTTGGTTATGTTGATGGGGTTAAAGAGGACATCCCCCGCGGCCATGATGGTGTCGCTGATGAAAGACTGCCGCAGGAAAATGTTCACGGGTAATGAACCGATCCAGAAATGATCGTGGTTACCCAGAGTCTGATACCAGGGGATGGTCTTATCAAGCCCTGCCGCCTTGAAAGGTTTCTGATAATCGATGGTGTCGGCTCCCAGATGGGCGCCGGAACTGGGGGTGATGACCTTGCCGTCAAGGACATCGATGTACCACCTGAGTTCGTTATACTGGGTGCTGTTGGCGGCGTCGCCTAAGGAGACGCCGAAGTCAAACGGCTTTTGTTTATGCAGGGCATTTATAGTCTGGACGGCGGCGTCAAGAACCTGGGTGGTATAAAGCATAACCGGCGAATAGACTGAGGTCTGCCATGACCATGGAACGTGGCCCAGCGCGTTATACGGGGGCGGAAGGAGGTTGGGGTAATACAATTGTTGAAGGTAGATTATCTGGGAAGGAGATTCTTTATCGGTGATATGGATGTCGGTTATGCTAAAGAAATTCAGAAGCTTTACTCTGTTAGTGACCGCTGCACCCGTATAACCGGCCGGCATGATATCAGTCCGCGGATCAGAAGGAAGACCCGGGCCGGGCGTCCAGTTGCCATAGCCGTATTTGCCGTATTGTGAAATCGCTGAGAGTCGGGTAGAATTGCCCGAGACTACTGGTTTAAACGCAATCGTCTTCTGGAGCGTTGTAGAAACATCGGAATCTATGGGATAGCTGACCGGCTGTTTTTCGCAACCCATAAAAATTAAACCAAAACAAAGCGCAATGACCAGCATGACGGTTTTATTTAAGCTCATTTTCAAATCTCCTCTATCGTGACAAAATCCAAACCATCGTTCATACCCTACACTATAGTTTACGTTGTTAAGGAAAACAA
>JAPLHM010000192.1 GCA_026389635.1 Chloroflexota bacterium
ATAGATATCCCGGCCACCCATCAAAACCCGCCCGGTCACCTTTCCTCCTTCCGATACCTCATGCATGCGGTTTAAACAGCGTATAAATGTCGACTTGCCGCACCCGGAAGGGCCTATAAGGGCGGTGATGGACTGAGCGCCAATGCCCACGCTTACATCCTGGATCACCTGGTTGTTGCCATACCAGGCGTTTAGTTTTTCCACCGTCAATATGCATTTCGGCGGCCTCAGAATACCGCCTTTTGCCCTGTCAACGGCATCCTCGCTGATATTTTGCCTGATAAGATTGTTAATCATAGCACTATGTCCTTCAAATTAGTTTCACACGTACTTACATCTTTTTCCTGCTGCTGACCAGACGCACAACAATGTTTATACCGAGGACGAGTATGACCAGCAGAAAAGCTGCTGCCCAGGCCTGCTTCTGCCAGTCGGCATATGGAGACATAGCATAGCGGTATATTTGCAACGGCAAAGCCCCGATAGGTTCTGCTAAGCCCTGCACGCCGAATGCGCTGCCCAGGGCGGTGAATATGAGCGGCGCTGTCTCCCCCGCGATGCGCGCGACAGCGAGCATTATGCCCGTGACTATGCCGGTGACGGCACCCGGCACGATAACGCCCAGGGTCATGCGCCAGCGGCTTATGCCAAGCGCCAGCGCCGCCTCGCGCTGTGAATTAGGCACCATGCGCAGAGACTCTTCCGCTGTGCGCGCCACTACCGGTATCATGATAATGGCCAGGGCGACACCGGCGGAGAGGGCCGAGTATGAATGCATGGGACGGACAAGTATGGCATAGGCAAAAACACCGACTATAATCGAGGGCACCCCCGCCAGTATGTCCGCCGCAAAACGTATAACCGATGCCGCCTTTGGCCCGGCAAACTCGGCCAGAAATATACCGGCCATGAGTCCCACCGGCAGGGCAATGACCGAGGCAAGTCCCACCAGTATTAATGTGCCGTAAATGTCATCCCGCATCCCACCACCAGCCTCACCTACCGGCCTGGCCGGTTGCGTCAATAAATCAAGGCTCAGGTAGGTTATGCCGTTGACCAGGGTGTAACCAAGTATCAACGCAAGAACTATCACGACTATGCCTGCGGCACAGCCGCAGAGGACGAGCATCACACGGCTAACCATTTTGCGCCGGAAGTAGCCGGTGTACATTATCATTCGCCGGCGCCCCTCACGGATACAGTGCTCCACACCAGCAGGCGGGCAATTATATTGACCACCAGGGTGATAGCGAAAAGCACCAGGGCCAGCTCAATGAGGCTGCCTATATACAACTCCCCGGAAGCTTCGTTAAACTCACTGGCGACCTTACTGGCTATTGTCGATCCCGGGGAGAACAGCGATGGCGACAAAACGTAGGCATTGCCTATGACCATTGTTACAGCCATTGTCTCACCAAGGGCGCGGCCCAACCCCAGTATTACGGCGCCCACCAACCCTGAGCGGCAATAGGGCAGCACCGACCTGGTAATCATCTCCCAGCGGGTTGCCCCCAGCGCTAACATGGCCTCGCGCTGTGTCAGGGGAACGGCTCTCACAGCTTCACGACTGACCGCCGTGATAATGGGTATAAGCATGATAGCCAGGATGATGCCCGCGGAGAGAAAACCTACCCCGAAGGGAGGCCCCTGGAAGAGCGGCAGGAAACCCAGGTTGCTGCCCAGCCAGGTCTCGACGGGGTTCCTGATGAAGGGCACCATTATATATAATCCCCACAACCCGATGATCACGCTGGGTATGGCCGCCAGCATTTCGATCAGAAAGGAACATGGCCTGCGCAACCACTGCGGGGCCAGATCACTCAGGAATATGGCTGAACCCAGGCTTACGGGCACGGCGATAACGAGGCCGATGAGGGCGCTGAGCAGGGTGCCATAGATGGCCGGTAGTGCCCCAAACTCGCCATTGACCGGATCCCACTCGGTGGATGTGAGGAAGGAAAGCCCGAACTTTTGGATGGCGGGCCAGGCTTCGATATTCAGGACGACCAGCATCCCGGCCAGAATCAACAGAATAAACAGGGCAAAGAAGAGCGTTAATTTTGAAAATATCCTGTCGCCCATACGCGACGGGGCCGCCGCTTTTTTTTGCGGCGTACCCGGCAGAACTTTTGTTTCCGGCTTGCTCGTTTGCATGATTTAAAGCGATTTATTATAACTTAACTAAAATGGGAATGTAGGAAGGATTATCCTCCCTGCATTCCCCTTTTAGACCATCGGTTCTCCACTTGTTCAGCGGCTGATCAGCGGCTGTCCCTGGTACTTGATTGAGAGAACCGCGTTCTCGGCTTTGGTCACGACTGGACCCGCCAGGCTGCCATAGTCGAGCGCAGAAGTATACTTTTGCCCGTCATGGATTGCCCACCAGAGCACTTTAGCCAGCGCCTCTCCCTTGTCCTTATCTTTCTGGTTTACATATGCCAGTATCCAGGTGAATCCGGCGATGGGATAGGCGTCTGGATTAGAGGAATTGGTCAGCATCACCTTCATATCATCGGGAAGGGTCACTCCCTCGGCTGCCCTGGCAGTAGCCTCGAGTGAAGGTTCTATAAAGTTGCCCGCGGCATTCTTAAGTTTGGCCCAGGCAAGTTTGTTTTGCTTTGCATAAGCCAGCTCTACATATCCGATAGAGTCGGGGATTTGCTGAACCTGTCCTGCTACGCCGGCATTGCCCTGACCCCCGATATCGCCGGGCCATTTTACCGACTTTGCGTTGCCGATTTTGGTACTCCATTCAGGGCTGACCTTAGCGAGGTAATTAGTGAAGATATAGGTAGTCCCTGAGCCGTCGGAGCGGAATACGACCGCTATGGGGGCATCCGGCAACTTGAGGTCGGGGTTAAGTGACGCTATGGCCGGATCGTTCCACCTGGTGATTTTTTTCAGGTAAATATCGGCCAGCACGTCACCCGATAGTCTAAGCTGGCCGGGGCCGATGCCCGCCAAATTGCATATGACGGCCACGGAGCCGATGGCCATCGGTATGTGCAGGATAGGTCCGCTCTTCGTTTCGGCCTTGGATTGCTCCTCCCTGGTCATTACGCCGTCGGTAGCGCCGAAATCAACCGTCCCTTCCGTGATCTGGCTGATGCCGCCGCCGGACCCGATGGGCTGGTAATTGACCTTTATCCCGGTAAGCTTGTTATACTCGTCGAACCATTTCGTGTAGAGCGGCGCAGGAAAGGTAGCCCCCGCGCCGGTGAGATTGACAGCCTTAGCAGGTATGGCGGGTATGGCCGACGGCGTCGGCGTGGCCGCCGGCGAGCTGCAACCGGCAAGCGCAACTGCCGCAATCAGGATAGCAGCTACGGGTATAAACCAATTTTTACCCACTTTGTTCAAGTTTTTTCTCCTTAATTCATTTTTTCGTGATGGATGTGCTACCACCCCAAATGGCCATTTTCAAGTATGGGAACTTCGCCGGCCTTAAGCATAAAACAAACACTCGCAGCATTACAAACGCTGCGAGTGTGTGAAGTGCTTGATAAGCGGGCTTTTTACGCCAGGTAATCTATCAGTTTGCGGCTGCGGCTGGGGTGCCTGAGCTTGGCCAGCGCCTCCTTTTCTATTTGCCGGATCCTTTCACGGGTGAGGCCAAACTCATGCCCAACCTCTTTGAGGGTCAGGCCCTGCTCGTTATCCAGGCCATAGCGCATCTCGATGATCCTGCGCTCGCGATCGGTCAGCGACGAGAGGACGTCCCTGAACTGCTGCCTTAGCATGCTGTGGGCCGCCTCGTCCTCAGGCGCCGGGTTGACTTCATCCTGGATAAAGTCGCTCAACTGGCTTTCGTCGTCACCGATGGGGATATCCAGCGATACCGGCTCGGCGTAGAGTATGCCCACCAGCCAGTCTATCTTGTCGGTATCGACTCCCATCTCGGTAGCGATCTCATTGCTGGTTGGCCTGCGGCCCAGCTTCTGCAACAGTTTCTGCCGGGCATTGTTCATCTTGGTAATGGTCTCCACCGTGTGCACAGGCAGGCGGATGGTCCTTGACTGGTCCGATATGACCCTGTTGATGGCCTGCCTGATCCACCAGGTGGCGTAGGTGCTGAATTTGAAGCCGCGTCTGTAGTCAAATTTCTCAACGGCGCGCATGAGGCCAATATTCCCTTCCTGGATGAGGTCTGAAAGGGGCATGCCGCGCGCCCTGTATTTCTTGGCCATGCTGAGCACAAGCCGCAGGTTAGCCTTGATCATGTGCTCGGCAGACTCACGGCCCGATTTTTTTATGGCCGTAAAATGATCTGCCAGCTTCCTGTTGTTATCCTCAAGATACCGGGCCAATGCCGGCCTGGCCACGGCGTCTTTCAACTCGGCAACGGTCTTTACCTCGGCGTAGCCATCTATGACCTGCCAGGGGATGAGGCGCGTAACTATGGAAAGCTCGGTCAGGTCCTGCAGGGCCTCCTCGGTTTCAACATGGGAAGACTTTGCCACGAACTGCACTGTTTCCTCGCTGATCACATCGTCTATATGGGCCCTCAATTCGCTGGCGGAAATCTTCATGGAGAGGGTGGCCGCCCCGGTTGAGTGGTAATGCTTGAGCAGCCTGTCTACCAGGCTGCCGTGGACCGCCAGGCGTGAAACCAGGGACCTGACAATATCGGCCTCGGGTGATTTCCTGGAAGCCCTGGCCGGCAACTGCTTCTCAATGTGGGAAAGATAGTTTGCCAGCTCCATGCGGCTGCTCAGTATCCTCTCGTCCTTAGACGTGAGCAACTGCGTTTTGCTGCATTCGGCTATATAGAGGCTGATCGAATCCTCAGAAAAATCCACTCCCTTCCTGTCGTCCGGGTAAACCACGTCCTCGATATCCGCTTTAACGAAGCTTAATTCGCCGGGTTTCTGACTGCCTTGCAGGCCCGATGACCCGAATCCGGTATTAATTTTTTCCAAAGTCTTTACGTTTTGCCTGATCTTATCCATATCAATTAACTCCTTCCGCAGTCACCGACTTCGCGGAGTATAATCATTCAACACTAAAATTGTGAATTCTTTATGAATTTTTAGCATAAATATAATAGTCTATGCCGGTTCGCTGGTAAGCGACTAATGTCGCAAATAATAAAACGTCAAAACAGTCAAAAAGGTTGCGCGGCGGTAAATATGCAGATTGCCTGATCAGAGGAGTGGGAGGGGGGCGCGGGAGCCGCGGTCAGCTTTCCAGGGCAACAATTTCAAAGGGGCACTGCAGCGCACCGGTGGCGCATACAAGCTCGCAGTCGGTACACCAGCCGCAATTCTCGACCTCGACTATGGCAATAATATTATCGCTGAGTGCGAGGGCCCCGCATTTGCATACCGTAACGCACAGGCCGCACCCGTCGCACCTTGACTGGTCAAATATGGGCATTATGGTCAAAAGGCTTTATCCCTCCGATTGAACAGGTATTATACACCTATTCTAACTGTTAACTGTCCCGCATGATGTGACCTAAATCACCTCAGTTCAGGCCGGCCAGCCTGTCCAAGTAGCCCCTGTCCTTGATAACGATGCGGTGCCTTTCGAGGCTGATGGCGCCACTGTCCTCCAGATTCTTGAGCGACCTGCCGACCACTTCCCTGGCAGTTCCCGCCATGGCCGCCATTTCGTATTGAGTCAGCCTTTGATAACCCTCGGGTCCCGGCGCAGAATTCTGCAGCAGTATCTTGGCCACCCGCCCTGTGACGTTTTTAAAGGACAGGTCTTCAACCAGGCTAAGCAGCAAACGGGACTGCTGCGATATAATCTCGAGGGCATTGCGCGCTACCCGCCAGTTCTTCTCCATAACAGGCAGCAGGTCTTTCCCGTGTATCCAGTATATGATGGTGTTGCCCAGGGCCTGCGCGCTGTAAGGGCAAGCGCCCCCGCCGAAAACCGTCACGTCGTTGAAAGACTCTCCCGGCCTGACAATCTTCAATATCTGTTCTTTGCCCTCGGTGGAGGTTTTATATATCTTGACCACACCCGTGCCGACGAAATGCAGGCTCTGCTGGCTGTCCCCCTCAGACACGATGGTCTGCCCCTTGATAAAGGACTTCTGGGTAAAAAGGGACGGCAGGCCTGCCAGTCGGTCATTTTCGACGCCGGCAAAGTAGCTCAGCCGGCCGATATTTTCAACCGTGATATTCATCCCATTAAACTCTACGACCGAAATTTACCAAATTATACCAGCCCCTGCAGCATTATTAAATAGCCCGCCCGCTCCCACAGCCTGTAATGAGCGCTATCCTGCGTTGAAATGTTTTGACTACAAAATACAAAAATCCTTATAATGTCCTGACCTGCAACAGACGCAGCCGTGCATATATACGGCGCTGTCGGGCTAAAAGCAGCGGACTATGACTCCGCGGTAACACAGGTCCCGCGGGGTTTTATTAATTAAATGATGGATATTCAGAAACAGAAGACTTCCGTAGCGCTGCTGTCAGTGGTATCTAACAGCATACTTGTTATCCTGAAACTGGTAACCGGCCTGCTCACGGGTTCCGTCTCGGTACTATCCGAGGCTGTACATTCCTCCATGGATTTAATAGCCTCTGTGATCGCCTTTTTCGCCGTGCGCATCTCGGCCCGGCGCCCGGATGCGGAACATCCTTTCGGGCACGGCAAGGTCGAGGACATATCTGCCCTGGCCGAGGCGCTGCTGATCGTTATAGCCGCCGTCTGGATCGTGGTGGAGGCAATCAGCAAGATCATCAGCCCGCAGCCGCTTGAGACCTTAGACTGGGGCATCGCCGTCATGCTTCTATCGGTGGTGGCTAACATAATCGTGTCACACCTCCTCTTCAAGGTGGGGAAAAAGGCGGATTCGCCCGCACTTATAGCAGACGCCTGGCACCTGCGCACCGATGTTTGGACTTCGGCCGGTGTGCTGGCAGGCCTGTCAATCATCTGGGTGGGCGCCAGGCTGTGGCCTGAGGTCAACCTGTCCTGGATTGACCCGGTGGCAGCCATGATGGTTGCCATGCTGATACTGCGGGCATCCATTACCCTGACCATAGGCGCTATCAAGGACCTCATCGACACCAGCCCGCCCGCACACGAACTGTACTGGCTTTCGGGTTACCTTGAGAGCTGGTATCCCACGGTGCGCTCGATCCACCGTATCCGCACCCGGAAATCGGGCGCGGCGCGCTTTATAGACCTGCATATCGTGGTTGACCCGGCCATGACGGTCAGCGATTCCCACGCAATCACCGAGAAGATGACATCGGCGGTCAGGGAAAAATTGAGCGGCGCCGACCTGACGGTGCATATCGAACCCTGCGACGGCCTTTGCAAGAAGTCCTGCGTCAGCGGCTGTATGCTGCCCGCAGATGAAAGAAGGCGGATCCAGCAAGCGGCAGCAGGCGCCGTAAAGAAGGGCAGGCAGACGGTTTAACATAGTCTATTTTGATATCAAATTGGAATAATAGTGAGGTAGTAAAATGGCGGTAAGCAGGTTCTATATACCAACCAGGTTTATTATCGGCGAGGGAGGATTTTCACAGCTGGGCAGGGAGACGGCCCGCCTGGGCAAGGTTGCCCTGCTGGTCACCGGATCGAACAGCATGCGCTCCACAGGCGTGCTGGGGAAGGCGGTGGGCGACCTTGAGGCGAACGGTGTCACCGCCGTTGTTTTTGATAAAGTCGAGCCCAACCCCCGCACATCGACAATCGACGCCGCGGCCAAGATAGCGTGTGATAACAAGGCCGGGGTGATCGTCGGACTGGGCGGCGGAAGCGTGATGGACGCATCCAAATGCATCGCCCTGGCTGCTGCGGGAGGCGAGCCCATCTTTTCATATTACGAGGGCAAGGCCAACAGCAAGGTCAAAGCCCTTCCCATCGTGGTTGTACCCACATTAGCGGCCAGCGGGTCTGAGGCTAACAACGGGGCTGTCATAACCAATTGGGAAACGCACGAAAAAGTGGTCGTAATGCACGCCTCTATCTATCCCGCGGTGTCCATCATCGATCCCGCCCTGACCGTAACCGTTCCGGCTAAAACAACCGCCCAGGGCGGTGTGGATATCTTCTGCCACCTGGTGGAAAACTACGTAACGGCCCATCAGTCCACCCTGATCAACGACGGCCTGCGTGAATCCACCATGCGCACGGTGGTCGAAGCGCTGCCGCGTGTCCTGGCCAAGCTCGATGATATGGAGGGACGTTCCAACCTCAGCTGGGCCAGCACCATAGCCTGCTCGCAGTTCGCCAACCTGGGCGGCGGCACGGGTATCATGACGCTTCACGGGCTGGAGCATCCGCTGAGCGCACTGTATGACATGGCACACGGCGACGGACTGGCCGCGCTGCTGATCGAATGGATGAAATACACGCAACCTGCCCGGCAGGAACGTGTAAAAAAGCTGGGACAGAATGTATTCGGGGAAAACGACGGCATCGCCGCCACGCACAGATGGCTGGGCAAAATCGGCATGGA
>JAPLHM010000272.1 GCA_026389635.1 Chloroflexota bacterium
ATCCGCACAGCGGCTGGTTACCTGGGAATAGGGCTGGCAAACCTTGTAAATATTATTAATCCGCAGATGATTATAATTGGGGGTGGCGTTTCCAGCATGGGAGCCATGCTGCTGGGGCCAGCCAGGAAATCCATGAAGGCGCATGCTTTCAAACTGCCGGCCGGTACCGTGCGCATTGTCCGGCCGGCGCTGGGCACGGATGCCGGGCTTGCCGGCGCAGCCGAGTATGCAAGGCGTGAGGGGAGCATAGCGGCATGATTTACTGGGCGCCCCTCTTTCACTTTTACCAGCCGCCGACGCAGGTACCGGAGATTTTAATGAAGGTGGCCAACGAGTCGTACCGCCCTGTGCTGGAGGTGTTTGAAGAATACCCCCGCGCCAGGGCCACTTTTAATATCAACGGCGCGCTTACGGAGATGCTCGGGCTGTACGGCTATACCGATGTGCTCAGCGGGATGAGCAGGCTGGCCGAAAGGGGGCAGATCGAGTTCACTGGCTCAGGGAAATATCACCCCATCCTGCCCCTCATACCCTCCGATGAGGTAGCCAGGCAGATCACGCTTAACCAAGCTACCAACCGGCAATATCTGGGTGAAGCTTACCGGCCGAGGGGTTTTTTCCCGCCCGAGATGTGCTACTCCAAAGACATCGCTGAGCCGGTCAGCCTGTCGCGCCATGAATGGATCATAGTCAGCGGCATCGCCTGTCCTGAGGGCTGGCCCATGGATATCGTCTACCGCATAGATTACGCCGGCCAGCCGTTAGCCGTGTTTTTCCGCGATGATATCCTCAGCAACAACATCAGCTTTAAGGATGTGGACGGCCAGGGATTCATCGAGCATTTAAAACAACTGCGCCAGGGCGAGGGCGATATCTACGTGATAACCGCCATGGATGCCGAGACATTCGGACATCATATACAGCACTGGGACAGGCTTTTTCTCTCCCAGGTTTACCAGACGCTGGTGCCCGCCCAGGACGATCAGGCGGCCATGCCCGGGCCAAAACCGCTGGCCGACCAGCACCGCAAACTTTTTGAGTACGAGAGGTCGCAGGATGCCGGGGAGATAAAAATAGTCACTATCAGCCAGTTGCTGGATATTTTCCCGGCGGGTCAGAAGATCAGTCCCAGGCCCTCTTCGTGGAGCACCTCGGCCGGGGATATCCAGGCGGGAAATTATTACCCGCTGTGGCAGGATAAGAACAACGCGATACACGGCATGCAATGGGAGCACCTGGACATAGCCATCAGGGTGGCGCATAAGGCTATTGAAGTTGCGGACAACCCTGCCAGCCTTGAGTACGCCGGTATAGCGAGGAAAACACTGGACCGCGCGCTGCATAGCTGCCAGTTCTGGTGGGCCAGCAGGAAGCCCATGTGGGATGTCAACATGATAGACAGGGGCCTGGCCCTGCAGAGGGAAGCGCTGTTGAACGCCCTTAAAGCTATATCCCTGAGTGGGTGCAGCCAGGAAGTGAAGAAGGAAAATTATTACAGCGTAATTGCAGCCCGGCACATATTTGACCGTATCACGGAAAGTCTTTTTATGGATTAGTTGAAAGCCGGTGAGTACGCCGTAACTGACGGAGGATTAATCATATGAGGTCCAGAGAGCTTATTGGAAAAGAGGTCATCGATGCCGCCGCACGTAACGTAGGCAAGGTGAAAGACGTTGAGATAGACCCGCTGAAGTGGAATGTGACGGGCATAATCGTGACAACAGGGTTCATGCGCTCCAGGACCGTATCGCCGGGCGATATCGACAAGGTCGGCGACAAGATAGTGCTGAAAGTAGCCGCTGATAAGATGCAAAAAGCCTGAGAACCGGGGGCACATTTGAAGCGCATATTTCTGGGACTGGCCATTCACAACCACCAGCCTCTGGGCAACTTCCCCTGGGTTTTTGAAGATGCTTACCGGAAGGGCTATTTGCC
>JAPLHM010000324.1 GCA_026389635.1 Chloroflexota bacterium
GCTTGACCCGGGCTGGAAATCGCCGGGTCCCGCGGAGAACTCGGCGCCCCTTCCCAACATCGCCGATGTGGTTGAAAAGGGCTACCCGGGGGTTGTCACCATCACTACCGAACTGATAGTCAACGACATGTTCAGCAGGACCATGCTGCAATCCGGTGCGGGATCCGGCTGGATACTCGATAAAGCCGGGATCATCGTCACCAACAACCATGTTATCGAGGGCGCCAGCAAGGTGGTCATCCAGTTCGCGGACGGCAGGACTTACGAGGCATCCGCTGCCAGGGTTTTCCGCGATCCGTTGACCGACCTGGCCATCATCAAGGTTGACCTGCCCAACCTGCCTGCGCTGACCATCGGCGATTCCGGCAAGCTCCGGGTGGGCGACTGGCTGGTAGCCATAGGCAACCCCCTGGGCAAGGGCACCAAGGCCAAGGAGGGTATCGTCAGCGGCCTCAAGGTCTCGCTCTCCTTAGACGAGGAAGAGTCGATGTACGACCTGATCGAAACTTCGGCGGCCATCAATGCGGGCAACAGCGGCGGTCCACTGTTAAACATGAAGGGCGAGGTCATAGGCATCACCAGCGCCAAGATCGCCAAGGTCGGCGTTGAGGGCATGGGCTACGCCATAAGCATCAATTCAGCTTTACCCATACTGCAGGAGCTGATCAACAAGGGCTATATCACGCGGCCCTTCCTGGGCGTAGAGCTTTACACAGTGAACGACTATGTCGCCTACTATAATGGGCTGGCGGTGAACCGCGGCGCGATTGTGACCACAATTCAGCCCGGCAGCCCGGCGGCCAAAGCCGGGATGCGCAGGTTAGACGTCATCATCAGGTACCAGGGAAAGGAGGTCAACACCGCGACTGAGCTGTTACGCGCGCTGCGCGGCTCAAAGATTGGTGAGGAGATTTCCGTAACCTATGTGCGAGGGAAGAACACCTACAATGCCACCGCCCTGCTGACGGACAGCCCCCCGCCCAGGCAGTGAGGTTCTGCTGTGTTCCGGACAGGTATCCGCCTAACCCTGTTTCTTGATGGATAGCGTGACTTCGAGCCCGGCCAACTTGAACTTCTCCGTGTGCGCCGGCGGCTCCGCAGGCTTTTGCAGGATTGCCGTTGACAGTGTCTCCTGCCTGATGTAATCCGCAAAACCCGTCATGACGGCCTGTACCTGTTCGCCGCCCTCATAATATGTCTGGATATGGTCTGCTATCTCAAGGCCGGCGGCCCTCCTCATCGTCTGCAGCCTCCTGACTATCTCACGGGCAAGTCCCTCCGCCAGCAACTCAGGGCTGATCTCGGTGACAATGCCGACCTGGTAATCGCCTTCAGCTATCACTGAAAGGTTTTTATCTTCCTTCATCTCTTCCGAGGTAAACCCGACGTCCTTGACGTTTAACTCGTCCATGATCTGGGCGCAAAGGCTTTTCAGTGCCTCCCGCTCCTGGGACGACCGCGCCTTGATTATCACCTTTGGCAAAGGCTGCCTGACCTTGACCGCGCTCTTGGAGCGCGCTGCCCGGCCCATGCTGCATACCTTCATGGCCAGTTCGGTGCCGGCTATTATATCTTTGTCTATCAGGCCATTATTAGCTACGGGGAACATTGCCAGGTGCACACTTTCAGGCGCATTTTTATCAACCGTCCTGACCAGGTTCTGGTATATCTCCTCGGCAATAAAGGGGGTGAAGGGGGCCAGAAGCTTGGCCAGGGTCACCAGCGCCTGGTAGAGCGTGTTGTAAGCGGACAACTTGTCG
>JAPLHM010000292.1 GCA_026389635.1 Chloroflexota bacterium
TGAGCTACCGCTCAAAACGGACTATTACTGCTCCATTAAACGTGAAGACGCGGCATCCAGGCAGCAGCAGGCCGGTATCAAGGTGTCCGAGGGCCCGGGTTGGGTTCACCTGGGATGGATAGCCGACCCGGAGAAGGAGACATACAGGGTGGAAAAGCGCGCCGGCGACAAATGGAACGTGCTGGGAACTGCCACTTTCGGATCATACCTCTCACGCCAGGGCGGCGGCAGCTACCGCGTGTGGGCCGTCCCCGGCGGCGGGGTGGCGCCGCGCCTGCTGGGTGAGGTGGATGTGGCAGCAGAGGATATGGAAGCCCCGGCCGTGTATAAACCGGCAATAGCCGGACCCTGGCAGGTCCTCTTTAAACCACAGATTTACGGCTACTATATCAACGACCATGCGATTTACCGCGATGCGAAGGGCGACTGGAGGCTGGCGGGCATAACCCACAAGAGCGACGGCAATTACAACGAGGAGAAGTACTTTGCCGTGGGTACCAGCCACGAGTTTCCCCCTGACAAAGGCATGACGGAAGAGAAGCCCCTGGCCGATTTCGGCGATCTGGCCTGGGCTCCCCATGTGATTACTGACAACAGCACGTATTACATGTTCTGGTCGCCCCACAGGCTGGAGCGAATGGTTTCACCGGACGGCATCAACTGGGGCGATCGCGAGACCGTGCTGGCGGCGCCATATCACAGGTTTTTCCGCGACGGGATGGTACTCAAGGTGGCCGAAGGCCAGTGGCTGTTGTATACCACCGCCAGGGACCAGTTCTTCTCCCAGGTGGACATCTACCAGTCGTTCGACCTGCGCCAGTGGCAGTATACAGGCACCGCCCTGCAATCCAACTTCGGGAGTGAGCGCAACTCCCCCTTTGCATCCACCGAGTCGCCCTTCGTTATGCAGTACAGGGACCGGTATTATCTCTCCCTCACCTATAACAACGACACCTTTTTCTGGAACGGGCTGCTGCTGCCATTCAAGATCTGGCCGGACAGGCCGTCCTACAATGATACGCTGATCTTCCAGTCGGACAACCCCTACGATTTCGGGGTCTACGGCGGGCGCTACAACTCTCCCACGCTGGTTACCAGGCTGGAGGCCCATGGACCTGAATATATTTACCTGCCGGAGAAGGACCGCTGGTATATAACCACCGCCGGCTGGCCGTGGGTCTCTTCGATAACCGCGGGTGAAGCCGCAGTGGCGCCCCTGCAATGGGAGCCGGTTAAATGAGGTGGCCCCTTTTGAAAGCCTCCGCAAAATCCAGGAAGGTCTCACGCGTGGTGTACTTGTACCGGTATCCCAATTCCCTCATCAGCTTTTCGCTGGATACGATCCAGGGATATCTCACCATATTCAATGACGGGCTGGGGAACTCGCTGATAAAACTCAGCCGCAGGTACCAGGCTATGTTGTTCAACAGGTACATTACACCAAATGGAAGCGGTATCATGATGTTTCCCAGCAGCTTTACCATCTCGGGAAAGTCCATTCCGCCATCGGCGCCCACGTTATAGGCCCCGCTCACCCGCTTTTGCAGCACAAGGTATATGATCTCTACCAGGTCGTCCTCGTGCACGTACTGGAAGGACTGTGTAACAGACGGTAGCAGCACAAATTTCTTTTTCATGTGCCGGGCCAGCGGATTATCGAACACCGGCCCGGCCACAAAGGACGGACGCAGTATGGCAACGGTATAACCGGGATTATCCTGGATAAATTGGCCGACGATGCCCTCGATCTCCTTCTTGGTTTTGCTGTACACGAAGTCATAGTTGCCGCGCAGCGGACTGTCCTCGGTCAGGGGACGGTCGTTGTCTGCGTGGAACCCGTAGGCCGTGGCCGAGCTTGTGTAGACTATTTGCTTTACCCCGGCTTTCAGGCACGAATCAAGTATGTTTTTTGTGCCGCCGATGTTGATATCCTGCATGAGATTTTTGTCGTGCTGGGGCGGCACCACGTAGGCCAGGTGTACAAACGCATCTATGGCGTGTTCCGTGAGCAAATCCGCCAGCGGTTCACGCACATCCCTCTTGTAGAAGACGAAGTTGCCCGGCCTCACGGAGGGCTCCTTTATATCGATGCCAACGATCTTTTGCACGCCGGGTTTACCGTCTAAGAAGGCCAGCAGCTTCTGCCCTATGTAACCGGATACGCCTGTAATGAATATCCTTTCCAATGTTGAGCCTCCGCCTTGAGCAGGCTGCGATAAGGTTCAGGTCAGCTGACTTTCTCCAGTATGTGCACGCACATGGCGGCCTCCTCGACACCGATGTTGCCCCCGCCGTTTTCAGCCAGCCCGATGCGCGCCTTATCCACCTGCCGTTCACCCGCGTCGCCGCGCAACTGCAGGACCAGCTCGTATATCTGGGCCAGGCCCGAGGCGCCTATGGGGTGTCCTCTGCACTCCAAACCGCCACTGGTGTTGATGGGTTTGCTGCCTCCGATCTTTGTCGCCCCCGTTTCAGCAAATGGTCCGCCCGTCATCCGGCCCCAGGCCGGCAATATCATAGGCCTGCCGTGACAGCCTCTCGCCTATGTCCTCACCGTCCAGCGACCTGTCGCTGCCCTGGCCCAGGACGGAGGCAATGATCCTCACCGGACGCGCATCAATCAATTTTTTCAGGTATCTTTCGGAGCACACTACGGCCGCCGCAGCGCCATCCCCCACGGGTGAGCACATGGCCCGTGTCAACGGGTAGGCCACCGTTTTGTCGGCCAGCACCTCTTCCACGCTCATGGCCTGCTGGTACTGGGCAAGCGGGTTGAGGTAACCATGCATGTGGTTCTTGGAGCAGATGACGGCGAGCTGCCGCTGGGTGGAGCCGAATTTATTCATATGCCACCTGGCCCCCATGGCGTAGGCGTCCATGAAGATGCTCCTGCCCTCACCAGGCGCGGATTTATCCTCCGGTATATCGATCTTGATCAGGTCTTTGACGCTTGTTAGCATATTTATATGCTTTTCAAAATTCTCCACGTCCATGCAGGCTGCGTAGGCGGCCAGCGACAGGGACTTGTCGGGATTGCTGATCTTCTCTGAACCCAGTGCCAGCGCCACGTCGTACATGCCGGCCCTGATGCCGGTGGCGGCCAGGTGAAGAGCCGTGGACGCGCCTGCACAGGCGTTTTCCACATTCGTCACCGGTATCTTGTCGATGCCCATGCCGCGCATGACCACCTGCCCGCGGATGGAATGCTGGTTGGCGAACATCCCCCAGAAGGAATTGGAGAAGAAGACGGACTGCAGGTCTTCTTTAACCAGGCCCGCGTCCTGCAGGGCCAGCCTCGTGGCCTCCTCCGCCATGGTGCGCACACTTTTATCAGGGTACTTGCCGAAGCGTATCATGCCGGCGCCTATGATATAGACCCCTGTCATGGCTGGTAAACCTCCTTGACGATCATGTTGCCGGCGGCAATCGAGAGGGAGTCGTTTGATCCGTCCTCTATCAGTCCGGAGCGGGCATCGCGGAAAATTTTTTCAATGGGGAGCTCTTTTCTCAGGCCGAGTCCGCCGAAGATCTGCACGGCGTCGCTGGCCACCTTGTAGGCGCCGTTGGTGCAAAACACCTTGGAGGCGATGGAATGCTGCAGCGAGGCAGGGGTATTGTTCATGTTGTAGACCATGACGTTGCGCGAAAAAGAGCGGCAGGCCTCAACGGTGGTGAACATGTCGAAGAGTTTGGCCTGCACCCAGGAGTGCTCGC
>JAPLHM010000334.1 GCA_026389635.1 Chloroflexota bacterium
CATCCAGCCCACGCGGTTGATCAGCGGTGAGGCGAGCTTGAACAGCGCCCCGGTCACCCCTCCCGTTATCAGCTTGAGGGGAAGCGCCCCGTCCTTCTGGCCCAGGATTTCATAAATCTGGTTCTGCTCCTCGGTGCAGGAAAAGATGGGCACACGGTCCGGTACCCCCAGGTTTAATGCGATCGTGGTACGTTCGTGGCTGTTCATAGGCTACTCCTCTATCCGCGATTTCCCATTTCACTTATTAACCGGGCGGTTATGATACCTCTTCAAACCCGGCATTGATACTATCCTTTTGCTTCACGGCTGTCAATAAACGCCACCTTGCCATACCACCCGGCTAATACTATACTTTCTACAAAGGCAGCTACAGGAAGGTGATGGTAAATGATTGAGAAAGTGCACACCCATATAATCGCGGAACTCGAGCAGAACACCAGGACGGACACCATATTCATCCTCGCTTCGATCCTGCTCAACCTGATTGCCCTGGCAATCAATACCGGGGTCGCTACTAATTCCGACAAGAGCGGGCCGCAGTGGATCATCTTTTTCACCTTTATAGTGCTGGTCATCGTGGTCAACATCGTAGCGGAGATAGGTATAATCAAGGGCAAACAGACCAGGCAGAAATTAGTGGGCGGACTGCTGAAGATGTATAAGGACCAGGGCGTGGACGGCTATTACGACCCTTCACTGATGCAGAATTACAGCACACGCTACAACCTTTTCCTGCTGGTGGTGCTGGTCACCGGAATAATAGCTATCGTCGTCCCCGTGGTATTGCTGCAATAATCTATTCATCTCAGCGGCCGACAGTGGCTCACATGAAAAATTTCGATACTATTACACCCGCGGAATGCAAACGTATCCGGGGCGTTCTCTTCGACATCGACGACACCTTCACGCACGAGGGCAGGATGGTACCCGCGGCCTTCCAGGCACTGTGGGACCTGCACGAAGCGGGGCTGATTGTAGTCCCCATCACGGGCCGCCCGGCCGGGTGGTGCGACCACTTCGCGCGAATGTGGCCGGTGGACGGCGTGGTGGGCGAGAACGGCGCCTTCTACTATTATTACGACCGCGAAGCGGGTAAACTGCGCCAGCGCTACGTTTTCACACCGGAGCAGGCCGCTCACCGGCGCGGCGAACTGGAATCGATCAGGCAGGAGGTGTTGCGCAGGGTGCCGGCCGCCGGCGTGGCGTCCGACCAGCCCTTCCGGCTGTTCGACCTGGCCATAGACTTCCGCGAGGATGTCAGCCCGCTCAGCGAACCAGAGATAGACGATATCTGCCGGGTCTTCGCGGAACACCAGGCCACCTATAAAATAAGCTCGATACACGTCAACGGCTGGTTCGGCGACTATAACAAACTGTCCACGGCCATGCTTTTCCTCGAGGAAAGGTTTTTCATCAGCAGGGAAGAGGCTGTGAACACTATGCTCTTCGCGGGTGACTCCCCCAACGATGAGCCGATGTTCGAGGCGATCGAGCTCACCGTGGGTGTGGCCAACATCAAGCATTTCAGCCACAAGATGAGGCACCTGCCGAAATATGTCACCGGCAGCAGCGGCGGGCACGGCTTCGCCGAGATGGCCCGCGTCATACTGGAGAAAAGAAAACAGGCTTGAGGAGCAGACACGTGAGCAATAAACCGGTTGTATCGATAGTAAAAGGAAAGTTCCCGCCGGACAGGCAGGAGATAGACAGAATGGTGCGCAGGGCCATCGACCTGACGGGCGGGCTGCAGGGTAAGATCAAGAAGGGCAGCCACGTGGTAATCAAACCCAACCTGTTCGCACCCTACCCACCACCCATTTCGGTGGACCGCCGCGTCATCTCCAGCATGGTCAGGCTGGCGCGGGAGGCCGGGGCAAAGCGCGTAACCGTGATCGAGGGAGTGAGCATGGGCACGCTGATGAAACGGGTAAGGCCGTCGGCCACGCCCTGCGGCATGAACAGGGGGTTTAAAACGGCCGAGGTGATGCGGCTGCTGGGGATCAAACGCGAGGTGGAAGAGGCAGGCGGGGAGGTCATCGGCGCCGAGGACGCGGAAAAGGTCGAGGTCAACATTAAAGGCGGCATAGCACTGCACAGGGTCAACTACCCCAAAGTGGTGCTGGACGCCGACTGCTTTATCAATATACCGGCCATGAAGACACACACCATGACCATGGTCACCCTTTCCATCAAGAACCTGCAGGGACTGCTGGACGAGCGGGGCAGGTATTATTCGCACCGCGATGACCTGCAGCAGCATATGGTGGATATCAGCAAGATAAGGAAGCCGGACCTGGTGCTGCTGGACGGCCTGCTGGGTATGGAGGGGATGGGCGCCGGCGAAGGCGGCACCGCCGTGGAGATGGGCGTGATCATGGCCGGCTACGACTGCGTGGCCCTGGACTCCATAGCATCCATGTGCATGGGCATCGATAACCCCCTGCTGGTGAGCACCACCAGGCTGGCGGCCCACGACGGACTGGGCACAGCCAATCCCTTCCTGATCGAGGTGGCCGGCGAAACCATAGCCTCGGTCCGCAAGAAGTTCCAGCTCCCGGCCACATATACCATGCCCATAGACAGCCTGGTAACAGGCATATACCCCAACATCGATATCTATATCGGGGGCGCCTGTTCGGCCTGCTGGCTGATGGCGGCACTGGCTGAGAGCCAATTAGCAAAAGTGCCGCAGAGGTTTTCTCTGATCGTGGGGGTGGATCCCAAGGTACCGCCGAAGCTAAAGACCGATATGGCGCACACCTTCTTCCTGGGTGAATGCGCGCTGGCCACGGGGGGAGACCTGCTGGAGCTGAGGAACGCCATGCAACTGGCGGGCATCGACCGCTTTTTGGGCGGCTGCCCGCCCTATGAGCAGAGCCTGGTAAAACTTGAGGACACACTGATCAGCATGGGCTACTTAGACCCGCAGGAGCTGGTCGCCAAGGCGGGCAAGCATAGGGAGGAGTTCTTTGATTATTACCGCAAATACGACCCCACGTGGGAGGCGGAAATGTAGGGGCGGGTTTTTAAACCCGCCCGCATCTTCGGGCGCACCTGAAGGAACGCCCCTACATCGTGGTTTACCGGGCGGACCGGGGATTTGGCGGGCGCACCTGAAGGAACGCCCCTACAATAGGGTTGGGACGTTATTTAAATATTTAGGAGGTTGACATGGCAGAGAAAAAATACGTGATCGCGATCGATTCAGGCACGCAGAGCGTGCGGGCAGTGATCTTCGACCGGCAGGGGAACCAGGTGGCCATCGAGCAGGCCGAGCACGAGCCCTACTTTTCGCTGCACCCCGGCTGGGCCGAGCAGAACTCGGAGGACTTCTGGACCAAGCTGTGTATTTGTACCAGGGGGGTCATAGCCAAAGCCAAAATCCCGGCTGACGAGATCACGGGACTGGGCATCACCACGCAGCGGTCGGCCTCCTTCCCCGTAGACCGCGAGGGCAACCCGCTGCGCCCGGCCATCATCTGGCTGGACCAGCGCGTGACCGAGAACGCCCCACCCATCAGCATGAAGGCGCGCATGATTTTCAAGGCCATGGGACTGGGCGACGCCATGGACAAGGCGCACCGCGAATCCAAGTTCCTCTGGATCCAGGAACATGAGCCGGAGATATACAAGAATACCTACAAGTTCCTGCAGATATCGGGCTGGTTGGTCAAAAAGATCACGGGTGAATTCAAGGACTCG
>JAPLHM010000166.1 GCA_026389635.1 Chloroflexota bacterium
GGAATATTTGAGCAGCGCCCTGCGGCTTTCAACCGATTCAACCAGGTGGTTGTGCACCAGGTGATAGGTTTTTCCGAACCAGAAAGCCGAGATCTGGTTGAGCACTATCCCCTTGTCGGGTATGCTGTTGGGCAGCACGAAGTCGAAGGCAGAGATGCGGTCGGTGGCCAGCATCAGGAGTTTATCCCCTACCCGGTAGGTATCCCTGACCTTGCCCTTGCCATATACAGGGAGCTTTAATGAGCTGTCCAATAAAATGTCCAAGTCGTGACTCCTATTTCTTAATCTGTGACTTACGAGTTTTCTTTATCAAACCCAGGCGCTCAAACACCGCGTCCGTATGCTTGAGGAAGCGCCGGTAGTCGAACAGGGTCTCCAGTTCCCTGGCATTGAGGTGTTCCGAAACATCGGGATCTGATTTCAGCAGTTTAAGGAATGGGGTCCTTGTTTTCCATGCCTGCATGGCATTGCGCTGGGTCAGTTCGTAAGCTTTCTGGCGGCTGAGTCCCTTGTTTACCAGCGCCAGCATGACATTCTGTGAAAATACCAGCCCCTGCGTTATCTCGAGGTTGCGTTTCATATTATCAGGGTATACCTGCAGGCCCTTCATAACGCCGGTGAATATGCTCAAAATATAGTCGAGGGCAAGGCAGGCGTCCGGCAGGATCACGCGCTCGTTGGATGAATGGCTGATATCGCGCTCATGCCAGAGCGCCATATTTTCCAGTGCGGTAATGGAATGTCCCCTGATCAAACGCGCAAGTCCGCAGACCCTCTCGCAAAGCTCGGGGTTGCGCTTGTGGGGCATGGCAGATGAACCCGTCTGCCCCTGTGAAAAAGGTTCCTCTGCCTCCAGAATTTCAGTTCGCTGCAGGGCCCTGATCTCGGTGGCAAACTTGTCGAGCGAGCCGGCCGTGATGGCAAGCGTGGTTATAAACTGGGCATGCCGGTCCCGCTGGATCACCTGGTTTGAGATAGGGGCACTGGCCAGCCCGAGCGAGGAGCAGGCCTTAGCCTCGATATCGGGTGACACCGTGGCATATGTGCCTACCGCCCCGGATATCTTGCCCACGCTGATACATTTTTTAGCCTCTTCCAGCCTGGTATGGTTTCGCTTCATCTCCTGTGCCCACAGGGCCATCTTGAGCCCGAACGTTATGGGTTCGGCATGCACGCCGTGTGTCCGACCTATCATGATGGTGTCCTTATTGGCCACAGCCCTGTCCTCGAGCACCTTGATCAGCGCAGCCACATCATCGAGCAGCAGGTCAACGGCCTCGCGGAGCTGCAGCGCCTGCGCCGTGTCCATGATATCCGACGAGGTCAGGCCGAGGTGGATATAGCGGGAATCCTCGCCCACCGTTTCCCCCACGGCGTTGAGGAAAGCGGTTACGTCATGATGGGTTACCTTGAGTATTTCACCCATGCGGTCGAAGTCAACCCTGGCCTTGCGAATGTTTGGCAGGGCTGATTTGGGTATGCGGCCGGCATCGGCCCAGGCCTCGCAGACGGCGATCTCGACCTGCAGCCATTTATCGAAC
>JAPLHM010000082.1 GCA_026389635.1 Chloroflexota bacterium
TGGGATGAGGGATGATATTTACGGCACCCTTATCCTGGTGGGGCTCGCCTCGGTCATTGCCCTGCCGGTTGGGCTGATGGCCGGCATATTTCTTGCCGAGTTTGCCGGGCCAAAGGCGGCTGGGGCAATTCGCTTTGCAGCAGACATACTGGCAGGGGTGCCCTCTATTATAGTCGGTGTTTTTGCCTATGCCATACTTGTCCGCCCTATGCACACATACTCGGCCCTCTCCGCAGGTGTCGCCCTGGCGATTATCATGATACCGGTAGTGGCGCGTACAGCCGAGGAGTCTCTGCGCATGGTTCCTAATTCGCAGCGCGAGGCGGCGCTGGCGCTTGGCATAAGCCGCTGGCGCATGACCCTGGGTGTGATCATGCCGGGCGCCATCACCGGCATAGTCACGGGCATAATGCTTGCCGTCGCGCGCATCGCCGGTGAGACGGCGCCGCTTATATTTACAGCCCTGGGAAGCGCATTCGGCGTGCAGGGCCTGATGGAACCCATCGGCGCCTTGCCGCTGCAGATATACCGCTATGCCCTGTCACCCTACGGCGATTGGCAGAAGCAGGCCTGGGCAGCCGCTTTTTTGCTGGTCATACTCGTCCTTGGCATAAACATTGTTGTGCGTCTGGTCAGCAGCAGGAAAAAGATGTAGGTATCAGTCAAACTAATTTAAAGGACACTGCAATATGATAAACAATACGATCATGCAAAATATCAGCAAAGAAGCCGCGGGTAAGAGAAATGCAGCCACGTCCAGGCCGTCCAAATGCGTATTGACGGTGGAAGAACTGAACGCCTGGTACGGCGGCAACAAAGTGATCCAGGATGTAAGCATGGGCATAGGTGTTCAGGCCATCACCGCCCTTATCGGCCCCTCCGGGTGCGGCAAGTCGACATTCATCCGTTGTCTGAACCGCATGCACGAGGTATCGGAAGGGGGGAGGGTGACTGGCCGGGTATTGATGGACGGCCAGGATATCTATGCCCAGCAGGTCGACCCGGTGACCGTCCGCCGCCGTATAGGCATGGTGTTTCAGAAGGCCAGTGTATTCCCGACCATGTCCATCTCCGGCAATGTGGCATCGGGGATAAACCTGACGCGTCTCTGGAGCCGGCGCAGCGATTTACAGGACGTTGTAGAGCGTAGCCTGAGGAAGGCAGCCCTGTGGGAAGAGGTTAAAGACAAGCTCGACCAGCCGGGCGCCTCGCTGTCCGGCGGCCAGCAGCAGCGGCTTTGTATTGCGCGGGCCATCGCCATAGAGCCCGAGATCATACTGATGGATGAACCGTGTTCGGCGCTGGATCCCATTTCAACGCTCAAAATAGAGGAACTGATGTTAGAGATAAAGAAAGACTACACTGTAGTCATCGTTACACACAATATGCAGCAGGCCGCGCGGGTATCGGACTGGACCGGCTTTCTGCTCTTGGGCGAACTGATAGAATATTGCCCTACCAAAGAGGTATTTACAGTGCCGAAAGACAAGAGGACTGAGGATTACATCACCGGACGATTCGGTTAAAGGAGGTTAATCATGCCGAGAGATGCTTACCAGAGGAATCTGCGCGAACTGCAGGACGAGGTGCTGGTACTGGGCAGCATGATAGAAAAAGCGCTTGAGAGGTCTATGCAGGCCCTCAAGGGTCGTGACCTGACACTGGCCAAACAAGTAATTTCGGAAGATCAAAATGTAAATAAAAAGAGGTTTGAGATCGAGGAAAAGGCCCTGGACATAATAACGTGCCAGGCGCCCATGGCCAGCGATCTCAGGATACTGCTGGCCATACTGTTTATTGTTACAGACCTTGAGAGGATGGGCGACCACGCTGCGGGTAATGCCAAAATAGCCGTGATGATAGGGGATGAACCGCCGTTGAAGCCGCTCATAGACCTGCCCAGGATGAATGAAAAGACCATTGATATGCTGCACCGCAGCCTGAACTCGTTCATCACCCACGATGCCGAAGCGGCCCGTAAAATTGTGCCGGAGGATGATGACATAGACAACCTCTATGACCAGGTCTTCAGGGAGCTGCTTACATTCATGATGGAGGATCCGCGTACTATCACGCGCGCCACCAGACTGATGTGGGTGGGGCATAACATAGAGAGGACGGGCGACCGGGTAACCAATATCTGCGAGCGGCGTTCCTTCAGGTGCGCCCGCATCCTATTCTTCCTCTTTGCTGACTAATATGCGGCCGTCCACCACCAGGTAGCGGTCTCCTTCCGGCAGCACCTTGACCGGGTTCAGGTCCATCTCCAGTATCTGCGGGTGGTTCTCCGCCATGGCCGATATGCGCAGCAGCAGTTCCTCGATGGACGGTATATCCGCCCGCTTGGAGCCCCGCCAGCCTTCCAGCAACTGGTAGGCCTTGACCGCCTTGATCATATCGTGCGCGTCGAT
>JAPLHM010000126.1 GCA_026389635.1 Chloroflexota bacterium
AACCTGCGCTGCAGCGAATTCCCCCCGCATTTGGGGCAGGGGGGAGCATCGCTGCTGAAACGCTGGAGCAATATCTCCTGCCGGGTTTTACAATTGGTGCACCAGTACTCGTAAACAGGCATAACTGCCTCCTCAATTTTATGATTGTAACACATGTTATAGGACTTGTTAAAAAGGCGCGCCCGCCTAAATAAATAAATTGACTTAACCGCGTTTACTTTACTAAAATGCTTCCAGGAGTTTGCCTGTGAACAGCAACCAGATACGCAAAGCTTTCCTGGATTTTTTCGTAGAGAAAGAACACAGGGTCATAGCCAGTTCGTCCCTCATACCGCACGGCGACCCCACGCTGCTGCTGACCACGGCGGGCATGGTGCAGGTCAAGCCGTACTTCCTGGGACAGGCCGTGCCGCCCGCACCCCGGCTGGCGTCATGCCAGAAGTGCTTCAGGACCACCGATATCGATTCTGTCGGTGACAGCAAGCACCTCACCTTCTTCGAGATGCTGGGCAATTTCAGTGTGGGCGACTACTTCAAAGAGGAGGCTATTAAGTGGAGTTGGGAGTTTGTCACCGGCAGGCTGAAGCTGCCCGTGGATAAGCTGTGGGTGACCGTTTTCTTAGACGACGACGAAGCTTACAACATCTGGTGGGGTATCGGTGTCCCGAAAAATAAAATAGTCAGGCTGGGCGAAAAAGAAAACTTCTGGGGCCCGGCCGGCAGCAGCGGTCCCTGCGGACCCTGTAGCGAGATACATTATGATTTCGGCAAGGAATCCGGTTGCGGCAAATCTGGCTGCGACCCCTCCTGCGACTGCAGCCGCTTTTCGGAGATATGGAACCTGGTGTTCATGCAGTATAACCAGGATACGGATGGCAAGAGGTCGCTGCTGCCCAGGCCCAATATCGATACGGGTATGGGACTTGAGCGCGTCGTCGCCGTCTGCAACGGCAGCCCCACCGTGTATGCCACCGACCTGTTCGCCCCGCTGCTCGAGAAGATACGCCATATCGCATCCGTGAGCGAGGGGCAGGACGAGACGACTGACAGGATGATCAAGGTCATCGCGGAGCATAGCAGGGGTGTGACCTTTTTAATTGCCGACGGCCTGTTGCCTTCCAACGAGGGCAGGGGCTATGTCCTCAGGCGCATACTCAGACGTGCCAGCTTCCTGGGCAGGAAGCTGGGGCTGAGGGAGCCGTTCATGGGCGAGATGGCCGGCGCGGTGATCGAGAAGATGGGGTCCGTCTATCCCGAGCTGGTGTCCAACCGCAAGCTGGTACTCGACGTGATCAGGAACGAGGAGGAGAGGTTTAACGATACCCTCGACGCCGGCATAAACCTCTGTGAGAAGGCTATTGCAGATGCCAGGGCGCAAAACCGGGACTGCCTCATGAACGAGGATGTTTTCAAGTTTTGGGACACCTACGGCTTTCCCCTGGAACTGAGTGTGGAGATCGCGCAGGAGCATGGCCTCAGCGTAGACCGGGAAGGCTTTGAGGCCGAGATGGCAAAACAGAGGGAAATGGCCAGGGCCACCCACAAGTTCGCCGGCGGCAAGGGGGAACAGGACATCTTCACGCGGCTCGGCCCCACGCTGCACATAACCGAGTTTGTGGGCTATGAGGAACTGACCGCACGGGCAAAAGTTTTACAGATAATGGACGGGAAGGCGGCTTCCTATGTCGATAGGGCAGTGGAAGGCAGGGACGTTATACTCATACTGGATAGGACCCCCTTTTATGGCGAGATGGGCGGTCAGGTAGGCGATACAGGCAGCATCATATCAAGGTCGGGCGAGTTTTGCGTCGATAACGCCGTGGCCTATTCCGGGGGCGGCATAGCCGTCTGCGGCCGTGTCAAGAAGGGAACCATTGCCAGAGGTGATGTCGTGGATGCCTTAGTCGATGAGGAGCGCAGGAAGGACGTCGCCAGGAACCATACCGCCACGCACATACTGCAGGCCGCGCTGAGGAATGCACTGGGCAGCCACGTTGCCCAGCGGGGCTCCCTGGTCACCCCCGAGCGGCTGCGCTTTGATTTCACGCATCTGTCATCCATCAGCAGGGAGGAGTTGAAGCAGGTGCAGTCGCTGGTCAACTCCGTCATCAGGCAAAACCTGCCCGTCTCCACCGGCGTGTGTTCATACGACCAGGCCATCAGCGATGGCGCTACCGCTATCTTCGAGGAGAAGTACGGCGACACGGTCAGGCTGGTCAAGATAGGGTCGCAGGGGTTAAGCTCCGAGCTGTGCGGCGGCACGCACGTGAAGGCGACCGGCGAGATAGGTTATTTCCTGATCACTTCCGAAGCCGGCGTTGGCGCCGGCCTGCGCAGGATCGAGGCCGTTACTGGTAGGGAGGCCGAGGCGCTGGTTGGCCAGAGGCTGGATGCCCTCGACCGGATCGCTCAGAGTTTAAAGGTATCGCTGCTGGATGCGCCGGCTAAAGTTGCAGAAGTCCAGGTTGGCCTTAAAGTCAGCATGAAAGCCGAGGTAACACAGAGGCGTGAGCAGTCCAAGCATAAGATCGAACGGCTGCTCAAAGACAACCTGGTAACGATCGGCGGTGTCAAAGTGGTATATGCGCAGCTGCCGTCCGCCCCCATGCCTGCCGTTATGGAGACGGGGGACATGCTGAAAGAGGGTATGGGCAGTGGGGTGGCTGTGCTGGCCTCGGTTTACGAGGACAAGCCGTTTTTCATCGCCACGGCCACGCCCGATATTGTGTCGAGGGGCGTGCACTGTGGGAAATTGATAAAGAAGGTCTCGGCCATAGCGGGTGGCAGCGGCGGCGGCAAGCCGGACATGGCTCAGGCGGGGGCCAAAGACGGCGCCAAAATCGATGAGGCCCTGGGCGAGGTCCCGGCGATAATAGAGGAAATGCTGAAGGCCGGCCGTGCATAGGATCATGGGCCTGGACATCGGCGA
>JAPLHM010000281.1 GCA_026389635.1 Chloroflexota bacterium
CGAGATAGTCGGCCCCGGCTTGAGCCTGCGCCCTGGCCAGTGCCTGTATGGGCGCAACGTCCCTGTTTCTGACGGCCTCGCTGACTGCCTTCGAGATGATGTGGATGTTTTCGCCTATTAAGATCATGGTATATACGATGAATATAAAATCAGGTGAATTCTAACATCGATTGTATTGGTACGGCAAGGAAATGACGGGGGCCGGGCAGGTTCACAATGGCGTATAATTGGTGCATGCCGGGGACTGAAAAAATCATCATCCACTGCGACGGCGCCTGCTCGGGCAACCAGTACCGCAGCAACACGGGCGGGTGGGGTGCCATCCTTCAACAAGGCAGCCGCGTAAAGGAGATCCACGGGGGAGAGCAGAACACTACCAACCAGCGTATGGAGCTGACCGCCTGCATCAGGGCGCTGGAACAGCTTAAATCGGGGAAATACGATGTCGAGGTCTACACGGACAGCGCGTACCTGGTTAACTGCATGCAAAAAAAATGGTATGCGACCTGGCAGCGAAACGGTTGGCATAATGCCGCCAGGAAACCGGTGGAAAACCGCGACCTCTGGGAGAAGCTCCTCTCACTGATATCCTTATATAAAGTGAGATTTATCAAGGTCGCCGGGCATTCCGGGAACAAACTGAACGAGAGGGCGGACGAGCTTGCCCGGCAGGGAATCCAGGAGGCCGGGTAACCCGTCTGAGGCTGATGCATTTCCACCCGGGATATGATATACTAATCTCTGAAATTGCAAGTCCTTGTGTGCTTCGATTGAGCAAACACAATATATTGTGATGCTTATCTTGAATACCTCGCTTACCGGCGGGCTTTGGACGGGCGACATTCAGCGCAAGAGATAAACCATGACCCCTGAACAGATCAACGGATCCAACAACGGCGAATATACTGCAGAGAATATCCGCGTCCTGGACGGGCTGGAAGCGGTGCGCCTGCGGCCAGGCATGTACATCGGCGACACCGGTAAGGACGGCCTGCACCACCTGGTCTACGAGATAGTCTACAACAGCATTGACGAGGCAATGGCCGGCTACTGCGACAGGATACAGGTCACCATCAATGCAGACAACTCCGTAACGGTCTCAGACAACGGCAGGGGAATACCGGTTGATATACATCCTGAAAAGGGCATCTCTGCCCTGGAGGTGGTGATGACAACCCTGCATGCCGGCGGCAAGTTCGGCGACGGGGCATACAGCGTCTCCTCCGGCCTGCACGGTGTCGGCGCATCGGTGGTCAGCGCCCTTTCCTCCTGGATGCGGGCCGAGGTGAGCAGAAACGGCAAGATCTGGCGGCAGGATTACAAGGCCGGCATCCGCCAGGCGGACGTGAAGTCCGTGGGAAGGGCCGACCATACAGGAACCACCATTTCGTTCATGGCCGATGCCGAGATATTCGAGGAGATCAGCTATGATTTCAACCACCTGGCTGAACGCCTTCGTGAGCTTGCATTCCTTAATAAAGGTGTCGAGGTCAGCCTCAGGGACGAGGGCACGGACCGCGAGACCAACTATTTCTTCGAGGGTGGCATCGCCAGCCTGGTGAGGCGCATAAACAAGAACCGGCAGGTGCTCGATAAATCCATCTATATCTCCGGCAGGGTAAACAGCACCGCCGTCGAGATCGCCATCCAGTATAACG
>JAPLHM010000291.1 GCA_026389635.1 Chloroflexota bacterium
CCATGAATGTGCCACGCTCTCACAAGGATTTTCCGGCATCCTTATTACGGTCACCAACCCGATGGACGTAAACAATTATTACCTTCAGACAAAGACCGGCATCCCCCGGGAGCGGTGCATCGGGTTTGGCGGGCAACTCGATAGTGCACGGTTCTCGCTCGCGCTCAAAAACCGGGGGATTACCGGGTTCCCGTTCGTGATGGGAGAGCATGGCGAGCACCAGGTGCCGCTCTTTTCAACACTCTCTCAAAAGGTCCCCGAATCCATGCGGGATGAGATCCTCACCGAACTCCGGGGAGCGAGCATGGAGGTCATCAAGGGCAAGGGCGGGACGGTCTTTGGCCCTGCGCTGCATATCGTTCACCTGATCCGCATGGTTGTTGAAGATGCACGCGGGCTGGTCACGAGCTCCTGTGTCCTTGAGGGGGAGTACGGCATACGCGGGTGCTCACTGGGTGTCCCTGCAAGGATTGGCAGGGAGGGCATCCATGCCATCGAGGAGTGGCAGCTTGATGCATGGGAGCAGGCACATATGGACGAGGCAGGGCGATCGGTAAGCGAACTCTGCAAAAAAGCGGTCTCCTGATATGGCAACACAGTCAGCAAAGCCGGAAACATGCAGCATGAATACCCCCTGCACGCTAAATTCCCTCCAGAGCATTACGCTTGCAATCAACCAGGTTGAATACAGCAATTCTCCTGACGGGCCGATCATCCATATATTCGGGCGCGGACCGGACAAAAAAGCCGTCCGGCTTGATGTCACGGGTTTTAAACCCTATTTTTACGTGCCGGAACGTGAAGCCGCAGAAAAACCCCTTCCCGTGCAGGCCACCCTCGAGCCGGATACTCTGTACCGTTCGATCCGGAACGAACCGCTGCGCCGGCTCTATACCCAGCGCCCGGGCGACGTGCGCGATGTGCGTGACCGGTACCGCCACTTCGAGGCAGACATCCCGTTTGCGACCCGGTTCATGATCGACTCCGGGCTGACGGGGGGTGTGACGGCACCGTCATCGACCGTGGACTACCATGACCTCAGGCCGGCGGATGTGGATACCCCTGCCCGGCTCTGCATCATGGATATCGAGTGCGAGGACGAACGGGGATTTCCCGATCCGCAGCGTGATGCAATCACCTGCATCACCTGCCACGACTCCTTCGAGAACGACTACACGACATTCCTGCTTGCTGCAAAGGGCATGCCACCTGACATCGCAGAAAAGGAGAAGACCGGTGGGCTGCCAAACGGGTGCTTCCAGAAAAACACCCATACCATCTGCACCTATAGCGAAGAGACTGCAATGCTCAAAGCGCTCGCTGCATATATCGCGGCGCGCGACCCTGATGCACTCTCCGGCTGGAACTTTGTAGAGTTTGACATGCCCTACATCACGGGAAGGATGGAGAAACTTGGGCTCTCTTCGTCAAGCCTCGCCCGCCTGCCCGGTATGACCGAGAGAAATGCATTGCGGGGCAGGGCGCTCTTTGACCTGCTGACCGGTTACAAGAAGATGCACTCCACGCAGAAAGAGTCGTACCGGCTCGACGCGGTTGCCGAAGAGGAGCTGGGTGAGCGCAAGGTGCGCTATACCGGCACACTCTCCGATCTCTGGAAGAAGCAGCCGGCACTCCTCGTCGAATACAACTTCAAAGACGTCGAACTCTGCGTCTCGATCAACAAAAAGGACAATATCATCGAATTCTACCGCGAGATCGCACGGTACGTCGGCTGCCCGCTCGACAAGACGCTCAACTCAAGCAGCGTGGTCGATGTCTACATCCTGCGCAAAGCCTCGGGGACGTATGTCCTGCCCTCGAAAGGGTTTGCCGCGTCCGAGGAGTTTGAGGGGGCGACCGTCTTTGAACCGAGCAAAGGAGTGCGGGAAAATGTCGTAGTGCTTGACTTAAAATCGCTGTACCCGATGGCGATGATGACGATCAATGCTTCGATGGAGACCAAAGATCCCGCCGGTGAACTTATGGCCCCCAATGGCATACGGTTCAAAAAACACCCCGACGGGCTGACACGGAGTATCATCTCGGAACTGCTCAAGGAACGGGACGAGAAAAAGGCGCTGCGCAACACGTTCCCGTTCGGTTCTCCGCAGTTTGTCATGTATGACA
>JAPLHM010000331.1 GCA_026389635.1 Chloroflexota bacterium
ACTTGGAATGGGGACGGACTGTGCCCCGTCGCGCAAAACGAACCCGTACGCCGGTATGCCCTGGCTGCAGGGGATGATTGCCAATGGTTGGGTAGTAGCTGCAACCGACTACCACGGGCTGGGCACGCCGGGAGTGCTGCCTTACCTGGTTGGCAGGGCCGAGGCACATGATGTCATCAATTCAGTGAGGGCCGCCATCCGCGTTAAAGAAACCGGCGCCGGCAATCGCTATGCTGTATGGGGACACTCGCAGGGCGGTCACGCAGCGTTGTGGGCAGCCCAGGTACGCAATGATTACGCCCCTGAACTGGTAATGGTGGGAGCTGCGGCGGCGGCGCCGGCAGCTGAGTTAGCTTCATTATTGTCTCAGCAATACGATAAAATGGTGGCATGGGTGATCGGGCCGGAAGTACTGGTAGCCTGGCCCTACTACTACCCGGACGTACCCATTGACAACGTCACAACCCGTGCGGGCAATGGAAACTATAAAAAGATGTCAAACCTGTGCGTGCTGAATGCGTCTTACGAGGCTATTATCCGTGAGAATGTTATGAATGAAAAGCTTTTCTCGGAGAATCCTATAAATGATGGGCAATGGCATAAATTGGCTGATGAGAATACGCCGTCGCCGCCGGGCGAACTGCCTGTATTGATCGTACAGGGGTTGGCTGACACCGTTGTATTGCCAAATACGACAGCCCTGCTCGCGGAACGGTATTATGCCGCCGGGAGCCCTCTAACCATGGCATGGCTTGGAGATGTAGGTCACATGCAGGCAGGGTTCATTGCCGGCCCGCTGGTGAACACCTGGCTGCAGCAGCGGTTTGCAGGTATACCGGCTTCATCCACCAAAGGCACGGCCAATCCTGTTCCGGCGGCCGGAATACCACCGGTCAATTAGCATTATCAAATGCCCAGCCTCTTCCTCCTCTCCTCAATGGCTGCCAGGATGCCGTCCACAGCCTTGACAGCATCTTTCTCCACGCTGAGCAGGCCGCCGGTGATGCCCGGCAGATCCTGTGTCAGGAGCTTGACTAAGCTGGGGCCGCCGGTGACCGTGGGCACAGGGTTGACGTAGGTATAGAGGCCGAAAGCCAGCGCGAATATGGCATCTATAGTAGCCTTCTGCTCCATGTATTCGGGGGCTACCGCCGCAACCGGCAAATCAGAAACCGGTACATCGCCCAGTTCCCTGGAGATGGCGGCCAGCAGGTCGGCCAGCCTGCCCGTATCGGTGCAGGTCCCGTAGCTTAGAACGGGCGGGATCCCCAGCGCCCGGCACAGGCCCTTGAGACCCGGCCCGGCCAGTTCCCCGGCTTCGGGGGAGCACAGCCCGGCTATCTGCATGGCGGCGTTGCCGCAGCCCATCGATAGCACCAGTATGTCACGCTTGATCAGCTCTTTGGCTACCTCCACGCTGTGCGAGTCGTTGCCATGGTCGCGCAATGTAGTGCAGGATACCAGCCCGGCCACCCCGCGGATAGTCCCATTTTTAAGAGTCTCCAGCAGCGGCGTAAGCGTGCCTCCCAGCGCCTCCAGGATGCTCTCGGTGGAGAAGCCGACCACCGCCTCGGTCACCGGCAGCCCGGTGACAGCTTCGACCGTTTTCCTCCGCTCCTTATAATTGGCGATGGCCATATCCAGCAGCTCGGACGCCTGTTTCTTAGCCTTTTCGGGCTGGTAGTTGATACGGTCTGTAACGCCTTCAAAAGCGACAAGATCGCTCACGGGCAGCAGCTTGAATTTATACTTCTCGGCATAGGCGGGGTCGACCGGCATCGAGCAGTTCATGTCGCAGGCAAAGAGGTCAACACATCCCGAGGCCAGCACGGCCTCCTGCGAGATCCAGTTGCCGGTAAAACCCCAGAAAGCGTCGTCCATTTCCCAGCGCTGTATCATCTCCTGGCCGGCCTCGATATTGGCGATCACTCGCAGCCCTTTGGCTCCGACCGCTTTAGCTTTATCCTGCCACTCCCGGGTGCGCGCCAATTGCACCATGGCGAAGCCCAGGAAAGGCTCGTGGCCGTTGGGCAGGGCGTTGATGTAATCCGGGTCCAGCACGCCCAGGTCCACGCGCATTTTATGGGGGCGCGGGATGCCGAAGAG
>JAPLHM010000202.1 GCA_026389635.1 Chloroflexota bacterium
GGCGCGGTAAGGGACTTCGAGGGACACCTCTACGTGGGCACATCCTCGTGGATAGAGTGCATCACACCTTTCAAAAAGACGGATATGTTCCACAACATCGCCACCCTGCCGACGGCCATAGCGGGCAAGTACCAGTGCATCAATGAGCAGGATATCGCAGGCGGATCCCTTTCTTACCTTTTAAAAAACATCATATATTATGAAAACAGGTTGCGCAAAGGCAGCCCACCCGAAGACTCCTACAGAAAAATGGACGAGATAGCATCATCAGTTCCTTCGGGCTCGGGCAGGCTGATTTTAACGCCATGGTTTAACGGAGAGAGGAGCCCGGTTGACAGCAAGACACTGCGCGGCGGGCTTTTCAACATTTCGCTGACCACCAACACGGACCACATAGTCAGGGCCTTTTTCGAGGGTGTCGCTTACAATACCGCCTGGAACCTTAAATACGTTGAAAAATTCATTGGCAGGCGCATGCAGGATATCAGCATCATCGGCGGCGGGGCGCAGTCCGATGTATGGTGCCAGATCTTCGCCGACGTGCTCGACCGCAATATCAAAAAGGTCATGCAGCCGATACACGCCAACGCGCGGGGCGCCGCCTTCATCGCCTCCTGCGGACTGGGGCATAGCAGCTTTGATGACATTCCCCAGCTAATTAAATATGACCGGGTATTTCGCCCTGACCCTGCAAACAGGGGGATTTACTCAGAGCTCATGGGTGAATTCCTGAATATCTATAAGAACAACAGGAAGATGTATGACAGGCTGAACAGGGACAGTACTTGAGCACAGTACGATTTACACTTCAACTTTTCATGTTATTACCCTAAAGTGCATGTTACCCTAAAGTGCATTGACTATGGGGGGAGTGGGGGTATAAACTGTCGTATAGATATAATATAAAATCGGCTCTTTGGGTATTATTGAATCCGGATTATGATCGATACGGCGATAGTGGTCCTGTTGGCTGTAGCTGCCTTTTTCCTTGGGGCCTGCCCGTTTTCTCTGTGGATAGGCAGGGCAGGGCTACGCAAGGACATTAGGGACTTCGGGGACGGCAACCCGGGGGCGTCCAACGTATTCAGGGCCGGAGGCAGGGTGTGGGGTGTTATGGCTCTCATGGCTGACATACTTAAAGGGATGCCTTTCATTGTAACTGCTCAATACATACTGGGATATGCGCAGCCTGTCGGCTATGTCATCGCTATCTGTGCGGTGCTCGGCCACGCCTACTCCCCCTTCCTGCGGTTTCACGGCGGCAAGGCGCTCGCTGTATTCGGCGGAACCCTACTGGCGTTGGGCAGGTGGGACATAATAATCTGTCTGGTCATACTGTTCTTTATCGGGTTTCTCTTTATCAATAACGACGCCTGGACGGTGATGTGTGGCATGGCGGGCACCCTGGTTTATTTGTCGCTAACCGGGACCGATACCTGGGAAATTGCGTTTATGGCCGGCGTCACAGTTATCCTGTTGTTCAAGCACATCCAGGGGTTAAAGCTGTCGATGGGTAAGCCGGGACGCCTGGTGAATTGGATCAGGTCGAGAAAGAAAGCGGCGTGACATAATGTGGTGGATTGATACAGATTGATTTATCAACTATTTGTGCTGGCCGGTATAGCCGTTTTCTTCATTAACCTTATTTTGAACCTGGCCACCCTGAAAAGGCCGTCCAGGAGGGCCGGCCTGCCTGCGGACCCGCCTCTCGTGTCTGTTCTGATCCCAGCAAGGAATGAAGAGGAAAATATCCAGAATTGCCTTGCATCGATCCTGCGCCAGGACTATCCTAATTTTGAAGCCATTGTACTCGATGATAACTCCTCTGACCGGACGGCGGAGATAGTCAGCAGAATCGCTGAAAAAGACGGCAGGGTACGGCTAATAAGGGGCAGACTGCTGCCCGATGGCTGGGCAGGGAAGTGCTTTGCCTGTCACCAGTTGTCGCAAAATGCGCATGGAAACTGGCTGCTTTTTGTCGACGCGGACACGGTCAGCCGGCCGCACATGATCAGGAGCACACTCTGGCTGGCGGTCTCAAATAACGCTGCAATGCTCTCGGGGTTCCCCCGGCAGCGGGTCTCAGGTATCACACAAAAAATGGTCATTCCCATCCTTTTTTATTTTCTCGTCATGAGCTGGTTTCCACTATGGTTATTCCATTCCTGGAAGAGACCCGGACCCACCCTGGCCATCGGCCAATTCCTGCTGTTTAAACGTGAAGATTACCTTAGGATCGGGGGGCACGAGTTGGTTAAATCAAGGATCATGGAGGACGTCTGGTTCGGCATAGAGATGCACAGGCACGGTGGCCGCCTGCTCTCAGTCGACCTGAGCGGGGCGCTGACCACCAAAATGTATTCCGCATGGGCCAGATGGCGGAAGGATGCATTAAGTGGTTTTACTCGGTGGCTGCCATTTCCCCGCTGGTTCTTGTCGGCTCGGCTCTAACGGCCTATATATTTTTCCTGGCGCCCTTTTACTGGGCTCTTGCACGCCCGCTTAATGCACTTGTTTCAGAAGGCCTTGTGATGGATTGGGGCGTCATCGTACTTGTGCAGGTGGCGGTTATTTTGCTCATGAGAGTTATCACCGACATTTATTTCAGAGGATCTAAAATTTCCTTTTTCTTTCACCCTCTGGGTATGGCCTTCCTTATTCTCGCCGTGATTATCGGGGCCTCCCGCCTGGCTCTGGGCGCCGGTGTAGCGTGGAAGGACAGGGTTTACCAGAACATTTCAAATATCAGGTAGAGCTGGCCGGCGGCAGCCCCACTTGCGGATCGCCACCCTTCAGAAAGGGACAGGTAAATGTTGCATTCCCGGCCTCTTTTGCCCGGCTTGCCTCGTATATAGCCTCGGCGAAACCGTCGGCCAAATCCGAGAGCCGGTAAGTGTCCTGGTTATACAACCAGTGAACAACTATGTGGCGCAACGCGCCGTGGTAAATATGGCCCAGCATGTGAAGGTTGATATCGCTGCGCAACTCCCCTTTGCGCCGGCCTTCCTCCATAATCCTTATAAAGAGGGCGCCGGACGCCCTGGCCGTTTTAAAGGCCTTTTCAAACTCGTACCAGTAACTGAGGTTTGTTTTAGCATAAAACAGGCGGGCTATGTGGACGTTGTCCTGGAAATAATTAAGGTAATAGTGAGTTATCCTGTAAATCTTATTCCTGGTATCGCTGAGACCGGTCAGGTGCATCTCCAGCTCGCGGCTGGTCCTTTCAATGATGGTGCTGATTAACTGCACATAAAGGTCTTCCTTGTTCTTGAAGTGCTTGTAGATGTTGGAGGTGGTGACACCCGCCTTCTCCGCTATATACCGCATGGTGGCCTTCTCAAAATCTTCCCTGCTGAAGATATCAAGGGCCGCATGCATAATGTGCGCCTTGGTCGCTTTCCCATCATTTTTCATAATGCCCTTCCAACTTAACAAATCTAATAATAAATGCCAGGTTGCCCCCGGCGGTTTGACAGATTATTATTCCGTATGATATAAAGTGAACGTTGTTCCGGCAGCTATAAATCCATTATAAAAGACAAACCAGTTTGTATAACACTGTTCACTCTTAATTAAGGTTATACCATTTTGTTCAGGGACAGGTCAATTAACATATGAAATACTCTATTTGTGTAAGGAGCAGGTATGGATTTTGAGTTCGGCCAAAAAGAGGAAAAACTGAGGGCAGACGTCAGGGCTTTTGCGCGGGCGGAGCTTTCGGGAAGGCACGTGGTTAGCGGCATGGAGGAGGAGAGCAGGGACGAGGATTGGGAATTTACCATGCAGATATCTAAGAAGCTCTCGCAAAACGGGTGGCTGACCATGGCCTGGCCCAAAGAGTACGGGGGACAGGACGCCTCTCACTTCGAACAGCATGTCTATGTCGACGAGGCCAGTTACTGGGGTATACCGGGCACTACCATGGGGGTCAGCGGCATTGGGTGGGTGGGCCAGTCACTCATGCTTTTTGGCAGCGAGGAGCAGCGCAAGAAATACATTCCTTCCATCGCAGCCGGCGAGCCGGACGGCGTGTGGTGCACAGCCTATAGTGAACCCAATGCCGGCTCTGATTTCGCCAAGCTCCAGACAAAGGCCATAAAAAATGGCGATGAGTACATTCTGAACGGGCAAAAGATATGGACCAGTTGTGCCCACAGGGCCAGGTGGTGCTGGATAGCGGTCAGGACCGACCCGGGAGCCAGGAAAAAGCAGCACGGCATCAGCCTGCTGATACTTGATATGAAGAGCCCGGGCATTACCATCAGGCCCATCGTAAACTATGCCGGTGTGCATATTTTCAATGAGTTGTTTTTCGACAACGTAAAGGTTCCGGCGGTCAACCTGGTGGGGACGGAGAACCGCGGCTGGTATCACCTCATGCAGTCCCTGGCCTTCGAGCGGCATAGCATAGCGCCGCAGTTCTGCGGCATTGCGAGGAGGACACTGGAATTTATCGTGAAACATACCCGTGAAATAAGGTATAATGGCGCAACACTGGCCCACGACCCGGTTGTCAGGCACAAGCTGGCTGAGCGGGCCCTGGAGATAGACACACTCAAGATGTTTGGCTATGAGATCACGTGGAAAATGAGCAAAGGGATAATACCCATTTACGAGGCCGCCAGGAACAAGGCCTATTGCGATTTCGTCATGCAGCGCCTTGCCATCACCGGCACCGAGATGATCGGAGCCTATTCCCAGGTTGACATGTGGTCTAAATGGGCTAAGATCATGGGGAACATCACCCGCCTTTACATGATGTTCCCGGGCATTGCCATTGCGGGCGGTACCGACGAGGTGCAGAAAAACATAGTGGGACAGTTCAAATTGGGCTTGCCCAGGGCATACTAATAGTTAAGGGGATAGTGATGGATTTTGATTTTAACGAGCAGCAAAACATGTTGAAGACCATGGCCAGGGATTTCCTGGTCAAGGAATGTCCCAAAGTGCGGGTCAGGGAGCTGGAGGCTGAGCCGAAAGGCTACGACCCGGCCATGTGGGCCAGGATGGTTGAGCTGGGTTGGCTGGGTCTGATCTTCCCCGAGCAATACAATGGAACCGGCGCGGATTATCTCGATCTCGTAGTTCTGATGGAGGAGATGGGCAGGAACGTAACACCCGGCCCCTTCTTTTCAACCGTCGCACTGTGCTCCATACCCATATTGAAATTCGGAACAGGCCCGCAGAAAGCCAGGTATCTCACGCCCATTGCAGACGGTAAAAGTATCTGGTCGCTTGCTCTCTCCGAGCGTTCCGGGCGGTTCGAAGCTGCGGACATCGCGGCATCTGCAGAATTCGACGGGAAAAACTACGTCATAAACGGCGAAAAATGGTTTGTGCCTTTTGCCCACGTCGCGGACCACATGCTGGTGCTCTGCAGGACGGAAAAGGACAGGTCGGCTGAAGGCGGGTTGACCCTGTTCGCGCTAAAAACAGGCAGCCGTGGTGTGAAAATTGAGTTAATCCCCACGATCGCGGGCGATGGGCAGTGCAGGGTGCGATTTAAGAATGTGAAGGCCGGCAGGTCGGATATTATAGGTAAAAAGGGTGATGGGTGGAAAGTCATCTCCTATATGGCTCAGCGGGCTACGGTGCTCAAGTGCGCCGAGGTTTCCGGCGCCTGCCAGGCGGTGCTTGAGATGACGCAGGCGTATGCCAAGGACAGGACACAGTTCGACAAGCCCATCGGGTCTTTCATGGCCATCCAGCACAAACTCGTCGATATGCTTACCGACGTTGAAGGCCTGCAGTACCTTGTTTACTACGCGGCCTGGATGCTGTCTACCGGCATGAAGGCCGACATGAGCGTGGCCCAGGCCAAAGCCAAGGCCAACGACGTCTACCAGCGCACCTGCATCGAGGGCATCAAGATACACGGCGCCATCGGGTTTACCATGGACCATGATATCGGCTGTTATTTCCGCCGTGTAAAGTCGTCCGAATTCACACTGGGAGATAGCGACCTTCACCTGGAGAAGATCGCTGCCGGCATAGGTCTTTAAGACGCCGGTTGCCTGGGATAATGGACTGCGCATCGAGGCAGGCCGGAGGGTAGGCCGGCGTCTGGATATACTGGCATTGTGATGATAAATGATATGGTGTAAAATCAGTCGCTGATGGGTTGGCAGACACTCTTAAAATAATTAATTCAAATTTAAGGAGGAAAAATGGTAGGTATCAAGTCGTATGGCGCGCACATACCCAGGTTCCGTTTGGATCGTAATATCATGCAGATGGCCCTCTTGTTCCTGGGCTTTGCCCCGCTGAGGGGTGAAAAAGCAGTGGCCAACTGGGATGAAGACAGCATCACCATGGCTGTGGCTGCTGCCAAGGACTGCCTGAACGGGGAAGACCTCGGGAAGGTGGACGGGCTCTATTTTGCCTCCACTTCCCAAACGTACGCCCTCAGGCAGAACGCAGGCATTGTTGCCGCTGCGTTGGACATCAAGACGGATTCCCGGACAGCGGATTTTACGGATTCCACCAAGTCCGGTACCGGCGCATTGCTGGCAGCCGCCGATGCAATCGCGGCAGGCTCTCTCAATAGCTGCCTGGTTTGTGCCGCTGACCTCCGTGTCAGCAAGGTCGGCAGCAACGGTGATTACACTTACGGTGACGGCGCGGCTTCCTTTTTGCTGGGCAAGGACGATGTCATTGCTACGATCGATGGCTCATACTCCACCACGCATGATTTCGTGGATCGGCGGCGCCTCGAAGGCGAGCGCCTGGAGCATATGTGGGAGGAACGCTTCATCCGCGATGCCGGCTACATGAAATTTATACCCGAGGCAGCGGCAGGACTGGTCAAGAAATTCAACCTCAACGCTAAGGATTTTTCCAAGGTTATTTACGCCTGCGCGTTTACCGGTGCGCACGCCGCGCTGGGCAGGACCCTC
>JAPLHM010000152.1 GCA_026389635.1 Chloroflexota bacterium
TTGATGCCGCCGTCGGGGTCGCCTTTGTCGGGGTCATAAATATACCCGCAGACAGTGCACTGGTACTTATCCATGGTTGTCTTCTCCTCCTTTTTATCTGCAATATAGCTCGGCGCCGTTTTGGGGGTGGTACCCCTCTTGACCTGCTGGTAATACGCGTAGGTTATGGGCTCGCCTTCCTTGATGACATCGGCGTCCATAAGCTGCCCTGCAAATATTGTGTGGGTATGGACGTCCATCTGCATTATCACCTTCGCCTCGAGGTATGCCAGGGAATTGTCCAGCACCACAGGCGCGCCGCTCTGCCCGGTTTTATAACTGATTCCTGAAAATTTATCGACGTCGCGTCCGCTCTTGAAACCGAAACCGCCGATGAAGCTGAGTGGCGTTTCTTTGGACAGTATGGACACCGTGAAGACCTTGCTGGCGGATATATATTCATGCGTGAGGTTGCTGCGGTTGATCACAGCCTGGATCACCTGCGGTTCGGAGCACACCTGGATGACCGTGTTGGCGATCTGTCCGTTGATCCTGTCACCCTTCATGGACGACACCACGAAAAGGCCGTAGGTTAGAGAGTACAGGGCTTTAGAGTTCATAATATGCGCTTCACCTCCATACAGTTAAATGATCATCCCCCTTCCAGGAGATGGTGTTCCGTGCGCGTGAACCAGCCGTCGGGGTCAGTGATATATTCCCTGTAATCGATCAGCGCCAGGTAGTGGCCCTGCTCCTCGGCCGCAATTGCCCTGAAAAACTTCTTTTCAGCGTCCGAGGAAGATTCGTCCGCCCGCTGCCTGTAATAGTCGCGGGATTTTATCTCCATCTCGATGGCCTTATCGGCCGAGCCTATCTCCGCCGCCCCCGCGCCGGCCGGTTTGGCCGCCTCACGGATCAGGCCGGAGAAGAGGGTACCCATCTTAACCGGTTTAGCGGGATTTACGCCGGCAGCCGGCCAGCCCTTCTCGGCTGTCAGGGCGGTATAAATCTCCTCGAAGCGCTTGTAGTGGAGCCCCTCCTGTTCGGCCAGCCACGAGTAAAGGTCCCTGCCCACCCTGTCGCTGCTTTCCCGGGCTGCCATGGCGTAGAACTTCTTGCCGTCTATCTCCATCTGCAACGCGAATTTCAGCGCATTAATAATCGCCAGCCCGTCTTTCATTTACTTCCTCCGTTCACCAATCAGCCAATTATATCAATTTTTCAAATTGCGCAAGTAATAAAAGTCACAGTCGACCGATATCGATGCCGGCAATAAGAAAAGCCGGCCTTTGCAGGCCGGCTTTCGTGACTCGTGATTGGGGGGACCGCTCAGCGGGCAATATTTTCCAGGGCTTTCAACTGGGTGTCCATGCCCTTGCCGAAGAGCTTGATCCTGATGGGTTCGCTGTTGCCGTACTTCTTGTATACCCGGCAGACCTCGCAGATGCTGGTGTCCTTGCCTGTTGCCCCGCGGTCATCCAGCTTGCAGTAAGTGCCCTCGATTTCCCAGCAGGGCAGGAACTGGTAGAGGGTGGACGGGCACTCCGCCTTTATCATCTCGGGACAATGGCACTTCTCCCAGCAGGGCTGCTTGTCAACCCAGAAATTGAACCTTGAAACCTCTGTTGCCGTGTCAGTGATTTGTACCTTTTGCGTTAATTCAGCCATTGTCGTTACCTCCTTTGTTATCGGGTATCCTTTATCTTTACGCCATAACTTTAACATGCGTAAAGTGCAGGTACATCCGTCGCCAGACCTAATTTAAATTTGCGCACAAGCGCATAAATGGGTTAAAAGTATTAGGTGAAAATGCTTAGTTGCAGAGTGGAATGGATTTGGCCGGGCAGGGATTTTAAGGCACAATAGGGACGATGGATTATTACCCGGCCGGCCGGGCTTAAAAGGATCAGCCCGTGTTCAGACCCTGCTCTTTCCGCACAAATCCGCTGTACGCTATATTTATGCTGCTGGCGCTTTCAGCCGCTTGCCTGCCGGGTGGTGGGCAGGGGGCTGAGATACGGCGCATCGCCCGGCCGTACGCGCTGAACCTGGCGGCCTGGGAGCTGCAAAACTCTCTCGCTCCCCTGTCGCAGGATTCCCCCGCACCCAACCTGCCCGTCTCGCCCGCCGTGCTGTCCGGGGACATCGAACAGGTCCTGGCGCAGCAGGGGATTGCAGCCATGCCACCTGTCAGTACCAGGCTGCAGGAACCACCGCTGCTGCTGGTTGTATCGCCCAGGGACCGTATCCTGTACAAAGATAGGCTGCTCCTGTTGCCCGGCCTGGACAGCAGCCAGGTTGAGGAAGTCGAGAGTAGAATCGATTCTTTGGGACTTTCGGCCCTGGTAGTTAAGATCGGAGGATTCGGGGCCGCTTATCCCGCCATCGTCTCACCGTCCATGCCGTTCAAAGACATGGTCGGGGCGGCCGTTGAAGAGTGGGCGCACCAGTACCTTGCCCTGCGGCCGCTGGGGTTCCTCTACCTGCTGGACTCTTTGGGAGTCGGCCAGGACCCCAACGTGATAACCATCAACGAGACACTGGCCGGTATGATCGCCGATGAGATCGGGGCCGGCGTATACCGGCCCTACGACCAGGGCCAGGGTACGCAGCGGGGCAGCGGTGCGGCTGCCGGATTCGATTTCGATGCGGAGATGCGCCTGACCAGGCGCCAGGTGGATGAACTGCTGGCCGCTGGCAGGATCGGCGAGGCTGAAGACTACATGCAGGCCAGGAGGGTCTTTTTCAACGGCCACGGCTACCCCATCAGGAAGCTCAACCAGGCCTATTTTGCCTTTCATGGCATCTATGGCCAGGACCCCGGCTCGGCCGGTCCCGTCTACGGGCAAATGAAAAAACTGCGAGATGCGTCCGCCTCGCTGGCCGCATTCGTCGACCGCGTGTCTGCCATGACAGGCTATGCCCAACTGCAGGACGCGGTTAATAATCTGCCGCGCTGAAAGGCTGCGTTGCCTTCCGCGGTTCCGCCCTCCGGCATACTATTTTGATATACTTTAGCAGCCATGAATTCTTCTTTTCTCCAGGGGGGTAAATGAACAGGGTTGATCTCAACTGGGACGACAACGAGGTGCTGCCGGACCGGCTGAGGCCGGATGTGGAGTTCCTCTTTGGCCGCATGAGCCGTGCCACGGTGGAGATGGTCGATCCCCACCCGGGCGAGCGCATCCTGGACATCGGGTGCGGCCGCGCCATCGACATCGTCAATATGTCGGGGTCGGGCGCCGACCTGATCGGCATCGAGCCCTCGTTCGTCATGCTGTCGCATGCGCGGGAGACCCTCAAATTGAACGGATACAACACCGCGGTGCTGCAGGCCATCGGGGAGAGCATCCCCGTGGCGCCGGGCTCTGTAGACAAGGTCGTCTGCAAGGGTGCGCTGGACCATTTCGCGGACCCGGACAGGGCGCTAAAACAGATGGCCGCGGCCATAAAGCCGGGTGGTAGGGCTGTCATAGCCATCGCCAACTTCGAGAGCCTGGGCTTCAAGATCGGCAAGATCATATTCGGCTGCAGGAAGCTGCTGGGGATAAAGAACCCCTACAAGCGTCTGCCCTGGGAGCTGCCGCCCGACCACACGATCAAATTCGACTACCGCAACCTTGTGGGTATGGCCAACCGCCACATGAAGGTGGACAAAATCACGGGGGTTTCCATGCTCTGCTGCACGCCGGGCTGGGGTGATATGCTGGACACTTTGCCGGCCGGCCTTACCCGCTTTATCGTGAAGTCCCTTGACGGGTTATCACGCATATTTCCCATGCTAAGCGATGTGATCGTGATAAGGTGTGTGCCCCGCTGATCACCTGGTCATGATGTATATCTCGACAGCGGCTATGGCTAGGGTGATGATAATGATGAATATCATCAGCGCCGGGGAATTGATCTCGCGCTTGAGGATATTGGAGTCATCCTGCTCTGACGGGAGTTTCTCCACCTCTTCGGCGCATTTCCTGCAGTAGGTCCTCCCCAGCAGCGTTTCGCCGCACTCGTCGCAGATAAGCTGCTGGCAGCGCCAGCAGCCCTTGGTTGCCTGC
>JAPLHM010000176.1 GCA_026389635.1 Chloroflexota bacterium
CGGCTGGCCAACCTCGAGCGTAAAAAGATACTGGACGAATATAAAGATGTCCTCAAGACCATCCATTACCTGGAAGACCTGCTAGCCAACCCTGAGAAAATACTCAAGCTCATCCAGCAGGATGTGGCGGATCTCAAGACAAAGCATGGGGACAACCGCCGCACGGTTATAACACATGATGAGGCAGGACAGTTCCAGGTGGAGGACCTCATCCCGCACATGGATGTGATCGTTACGCTGAGCGAGCAGGGATATATCAAACGCATCCCCGCCGACGTGTTCCGTAAGCAATTACGAGGCGGGCGGGGTGTCAAGGGCATGGTAACTCGCGACAGCGACGACGTGATGAGTTCCATGTCTGCCGACACGCATGACAACCTGCTGTTCTTCACCAACCGGGGCCGGGTTTTCAAGATGAAATGCCACGAGATACCGCAGGACATCGCGCGAACTACCAAGGGCATAAATATCATCAATTTGATCCCGATCGAGGCAAGGGAGAAGGTCACGGCCATGTTTGTGCCGGAAAAGACCGACCCCAGCCTTTTCATGCTCCTGGCCACCTCCAAGGGTATAGTTAAAAAGACAGGGCTTAGCAATTTTACGGACGTTCGCCGCAGTGGTCTGATCGCAATGAAGCTGAAGAATGACGAGGAACTGATCGGGGTGGACGTCGTGGCCGAATCGGATAAGCTGATGCTGGTCAGCCGCAACGGGCAGGCTGTTAAATTTGCCGTGGCGCCCTTGCGCAATGCCTCACGCACCAGCGGCGGGGTGCGGGGAATCAAGCTCAATAAGGGCGATATCGTGGTCAGCATGGGCACCGTTCAACCGGCCGCTGACCTAATTACCGTCACCGGGAACGGCTATGGCAAGAAGACCAAAGTGGATAAATTCCCCTTGCATGGCCGCGGAGGCAAGGGAGTGCTGGCCCATAAAGTCAATGCCAAGACAGGTAAAGTCATCGCCGCCAAATTCGTCCCGCCCGGCTACGAGCTATTCATCACCACCGCCAATGGCGTGCAGCTGAGGATAAACGTGGATGTCGAGAGAGAGACCAGGGTATTGGTAGAAGGTGAAAGGAAGAAGAGGCGCGAGGGCGTGCCGGTCAAGGGTCGCATAACTCAGGGCGTTATGCTCTCCAGGCTGGATGAGGGCGACCGCGTCGTCTCCATCGCCCTGGTTGAGAAAGAGAATCCTGAGGAGCAGGCTGCCAAAGAGACCCGCGCCATGACAACAACGCCTCCCAAATCCATGGTTGCCGGCCAGCAGGAACTGCCGTTCGCCTCGTAAATTCTGACTGGTCATTGCGGGCCTGAAAGGTTGTGGCAATCTTACAGTATTCAGGAGAATCAATATGAAACTGGTCTTTATACACGGGTCAGGCGCCCGTGGGGACGTATGGATGCTGCAGAAGCGGCACTTTACCGACGCCGATACGCCTGACCTGCCCGGCCATCCCAATGGCGAAATATGCACCAGCATAGAGGCGTATTCGGATTGGCTGCATGGCTATTTCCAGAAAAAGGAATATACAGACGTTGTGCTGGCGGGCCACTCGCTGGGCGGTGGTATTGCGCTCATGCACGCCCTCAGGTACCCGAAGGATTTGAAAGGAATTATTCTGATAGGTTCCGGCGCACGCCTGAGGGTACGGCCGCTGATTTTAAAGGCCGTTGAGGGTAAACTGGGCGATACACCTGGATGGATCACGGAACTGATCGAACCACTGTACGGCACGGTGGAAGAAAAAACGCGCAGGGCGATCATGCCGGGACTGGCCGAAGTGGGGCCTGCGGCTCAGCTCAACGATTTCCGCTGCTGCGATAAATTCGATATTATGGACAGGGTAAACGAGGTCAAATTGCCTGTGCTCTGCATCGTGGGTGACCAGGACAATATGACGCCGCCGAAGTATGCCCAGTACCTTGCAGGCAAGATGCCCGATTGCCGGGTGAGCATTATCGAAAGCGGCACGCACATAGCCTTCCTGGAAAAGCCGGCGGAGGTTAACCGCGCCATCGAGAGCTTTATCAAGCAGATAGCCACGTAGATTATTTGATTTATGATGAAAGGTTCGCTGCGCATAGCCCGCATCGCCGGCATCGATATCGGTATCCATTACACGTGGATCATTATCTTCATCCTGATCGCCTGGTCCCTGGCGGTGGGCTATTTCCCGGCAGAGTACCCGGGCTGGGGAGACTTGATTTACTGGGCGACGGCCGTGGTGGCGGCGCTGCTGCTCTTTGTCTCGGTCCTTATCCATGAGCTGGCGCATTCCCTGGTGGCCAGGTCGCGCGGCGTGCCCGTAAGGAGCATCACGCTCTTTTTGCTGGGCGGGCTGAGCAACCTGGAAGCCGAGCCTGAAAAGCCGGGTGTGGAGTTCGCCATCGCCATAGCCGGACCCCTCACCAGCGTTGCCCTGGCCGGCTTGTTTTGGGCAATGGATCTAACCGGCCTGGCGGCTGCTGGGCCGGCCAAAGCCACGATTGTCTACATGATAGAGATTAATGTGCTGCTGGCCGCTTTCAACATTTTGCCCGGCTTTCCCCTGGATGGCGGCCGTGTCCTGCGAGCCATCCTGTGGGGCGCGACCGGTGACCTGAGGAAGGCCACCAATATTGCTGCAGCCATAGGCCAGGTATTCGGCTGGGCCATGATTGCCCTAGGGGTCTTCTGGGCTCTCACCGATAATATAATGGGGGGTATATGGCTGGTCTTTATCGGCTGGTTCCTCAATAGCGCGGCGGAGGCTTCCAAGAGGGAGGTGGAACTGCGTGCGATCTGGCTAAACGTGAGGGTGGCCAGCGTCATGAATGACCATCCGGAGACGATCGAAGGGAACTCAAACGTCGAATTTCTGGTCAACGACATTTACATTAAGAAAGGCATCAGGGCGGCGGCTGTGGTTGAAGACGGGAGACTACTCGGGATCGTTACCCTCGCCGATATAAAGAAGCTGGCGCCCGGGGCATGGCGGGCCACCGCGGTCTCCAGTATTATGACGTCCCAACCGCTTAAGACGGTAACGCCCGGTGACGACATGAAAACTGCCGTCCGTCTCATGGCCGAGAATGGATTGAACCAGTTGCCTGTGGTGGTGGAAGAAAGGTTGGTGGGAATGCTAAACCGTGCCGACATAATCCGGTATGTGCAGGTTCATCACGAACTGGGGCGGAGATGAATATCAGCCCGCAAAACCGATTATTAATTTTGGAATTTTGTTATGCTACTTAGATCCCGGCCTGCGGATGGTGAGTACGGGGCATGAGGCCTGGCGGACGATCTGCTCGGTGGTTGATCCAGAGATAAATCTGCGCCACCCGGAGAGCCCATGTGTAGCGATAACAATCATGTCGATCCCCTTCTCTCCTGCATAGCGTATGACCTCGCCCGCGGCATTTCCTATGAGCACCTCCGTTACCGCAGTCACGCCCCGCGTTATCTTCTGCTCAGCCAGATTTTTGAGCGACTTCTGCGCCTGTCCTTCCAGTTCCTGCTGGTAAGAGGCAACATTAAAGCTGGCAGATTCTACGCCTATGGGTGCTTCTACAATGGGTACCAGGGGCACCACATTGATAATATGAAGCGTGGCGCCGAAATGCGCGGCCAGTTCATCTGCAGCCTTCAGCGCCTCGTAAGAAGGATCGCTGAAATCGGTCGGGCAAAGTATATTCTTAACCGGCAACATCTCTTAATTCCCCCTACACAAAATTATTATGCGCTATCTATTTAGAACAGGGTATTAGCCTGCACTGTGCCGTCTGTATTGAAGTGGATGAGGGCGACGAAGTCATACCCGTCAGCTATGAGCTTATCGCTACCGCCTTCGTGGCGGTCAACTATAGCCACTACCTTCACCACCTTGCAGCCGATGCTTTCAACCGCTTCTATGGCCTTAAAAACTGACCCGCCGCGTGTAACCACATCATCCACTATGGCCACCCGCATGCCCGGCTCGAGGTGACCCTCGATCTGCTTTTTAGTGCCGTGCTCTTTTGGGGCCTCGCGTACCAGGAAGGCGGGTATTGGTTTTACCCTCCCATAGCTTACAACTGCGACTGCAGTGGCGATGGGGATAGCACCAATTACGAGCCCGCCAATTGCCTGTGCCCCGCTGCCCTCCAGTATGTCGCAGATGGCTTCGCCAACGCGGCGAGCTCCTTCAGGGTGGAGAGTGAGCAGTTTGCCTTCAAAATAGCGGTTGCTTTTGGCGCCCGAAGCAAGAGTAAACTCGCCGAACTTGATGGCCCCAGTCTTTTTAGCCAGTTCAATGAGCGAATCTGCGGGCGTATTCATAGCTATAATCTGTATTCGGCGACTGCAGAAAATTATACGTCCCCGCTTGCATATTAGCAACTTACCCGTTGAGACGGTGTGTACTTTATTCTGTCCCGTGGGGTATAATCGGATAAACGGCGGTTTTTCTCGTATATGCAACAGAGTTTCCTGTGTCCACGGTGCAGTAACGTAGCCTTCCTGGGGCAGCGTTTCTGTGGTTTCTGCGATTTGGTATTCCTTTATTCATGTGTCCGGTGCGGCTCTGCCCTTGAGCCGGGCAGCCCCTATTGTGGAAGTTGCGGCACGCAGGTCGACTGGACGGCGCCGGCGCCGCAATATTCACAGCCGCCGGCAGTCGCCGCTGCACCACCGGGCAATATTGAGCAGCCGGTTAATGTCGGGCAGCCCGGTTCGCCCCCTGCCGGTGAGCCGGTAAATCAGGCGACAGTGGCGGAGTACCAGTCCGGTCCTGAATCGTTCCCTGTTCCTACACCGCTTGTTTCTGACCAGACCCCGCCTCCCCAGGTTCCTGCCGACCACAAGGCAAAGGCGGAGGCTCACCAGGAGAGGAGTTTCGAACTGCTCAAGGACGGCCATTACTCCCTTGCAATAGACGAGCTGACCAAGGCTATCCAGTTCGACCCGACTACAGCAATTGTGTACCTGCTGAGGGGAGGCGCTTTCTACAAGAAAGGCGACCTCGACCTGGCAATGGCAGACCTCAACCGCGCCATTGAACTCGACCCCTACCTGTCCGCAGCTTTCTATAACAGGGGCAGCGTATATTACTACAAGAAAGAATTTGAGTGTGCCATAAACGACTTTTCAAGCTCCATTGCTGTTGATGACACAGACCCGGGTGCATTTCATAATCGTGGCTGCGCCTACATGATGAAAGGGCAACACTACCAGGCTATCGAGGATTTTAGCCGGTCAATCATGCTCGATCCGAGGGATCCCAGGGTTTATTGCAGCCGTGGCAGTGCATATGCGCAGACAGGGCAGTCGCTGAAGGCGGCTGAGGATTTCCGCAAGGCTAAAAGTATGACCTCCGACCTGGCGGTCATAGAGAAGGCAGATCAGGCGCTGAAAGAGTTGGGCCAGGGGCTATAAGGGAGCGTTTCTTTGACCTACTCCGGCAGCGGAGGCTCAGATGGCGAAGGCTCGATGTCAATGACATCAAGTTCTTTAATATCGCTCTCATGCCTGAGCTGATCTATCCTGAGCATAGGCCGTTCCAGCATGTTTTTTCGTGTGCCGCTGAGGGATTCAAATTCCTTTTGAGCATCCTGCAACTTCCTGCCCATCTTATCCATACTGTCCACAAATTTCTGCCACTGCGCGACGAACAGCCTGATCTGTGTGATGATCTCAGCGAGGCCCCTCTCCATCTTGAAGTTCTTGGCGGCCTGGTTTATCAAGGCCAGCACTGCATACAGCGTTACCGGGGAGCAAAGCACTACTTTCGATTGGAGGGCGTAGTCGAGCATGGACGAGTCGTTCTCGTTGATGAACCGGTAGACTTGCTCGTTGGGTATCAGCACAAGCACGTAATCAACGGTATTCTGCTCGGGGTTGATGTAATCCCGGGTGGTGACTTCCTTGACGCGCTGGCGGGCGTCTTTGAGGAAAGCGGCCTTGAAGCCCTCACGATCGGCTTCTGACTCCGTATCAATGTACTTCAAATAATTATCCAGGGGAAACTTGACATCCATATTGAGCACCAACCGGTTGGGCAGGAGGAAAGTGTAATCGGGCCTGGAGCCTCCAGTCGCGTCCACCTGCTGCTTGCGGTAGTTGGTCCCCTCCAGGAAACCGATACTGGCCAGGATGTCGTCGGCCATACGTTCACCCCACTGCCCCCTTACCCTTGTATTGCCGAGGGCTGCCTGGAGTTTGCCGGTGGTCTCCGACAGCTTGATCGTCTGCTCCGAAGCGGTCTTAAGCTGGGAGAGAAGCTGGCCATAAGCCTGGGCGCGGTCCTTTTCCAGCCCGCCCAACAGTGTTTCCAATCCCTTGAGGTTGTCGCGCACTTCCCTGATGGATTGATCTATCAGAGCCTTCTTGCCCTCGATATTTTGCTCGCTGAGCTGTGATTGCGCGGTCACCAGTTGTCCCGACATCTTGACCAGGTGATCTACGGCCGTCTGTGTGGCAACATCGGTGAATGCGGCCAGGTTTTTCTGTACCTCGCCGCTGATGGCCAGCATGTCTTGTTTATAGTAAGGCTTGTATACGCGGGTAATGATTATCGTGATTGCCACCCCGATAGCAATGCCGCCTGAAAAGACCAGTCCGTAAATCAGCAGGTCGTTCATCAGTTATATCCGAATAAAATCGCCGCTATTATATTGAAGGGAAAATCCTGTGCCAATAGGGGTTGCCATCAGGGCCAGCGGTGGCGGCAATCATGAACAGCGATATAATGAGCACGGTTACAGCTGCTACAAGGGCTATCTGCAGGAGAAGCACGCCAACGCCCCACCACATCCACGTCCGCTGTGTCTTTTTGAAGTGCTCGACGCTGTCCCAGCGCTTGTTCTGCCAGGCCCATTCGTTGCCGCGCATGCCGAGGATAATGGCCATGACCAGGCCGATTACCCAGCCGAAGTACGGTAGTATGCCGCACAGTGCTATAAAAGAGATCCAGACGTTGTTGCCGATGCCCCAAATCCAGGTGAGCAGGAAGCCGCCCCAGTTCCACCCGCGTATCTCGGGTGGCATTCGGGAGAGGGCACCCAGGCCGGAGGTATATGAGGAACCGGACGGGATGACACCAGGCCAGTCACCTTCTTTAAGCTTCGCATCCAGGCACTGGTTGCAATAGATTTGCCCGTCGATGGTCACCTTGCACTCAGGGCAGACGTACCTTCCGCAGCTGCTGCAGCCGCCGATAGCTTCACGATCGTTGTGTGTAGCGCACTTCATCTTTGTATTCTCCTGATTTTAAGTCAATGGCTGCTTTTACCAAAATGGCTGGGTGCCGGACTGCTGCAAACCCCAGACGATGAGACCTAAGCCGAGAAGAAGCATGATGGTAAGCAGAATGGTTACGGCGATCGTTATGCCCAACCCCCACACGGTCCAGGTATGCTGCACACGCTTGAAATGCTCTACGCTGTCCCAGCGCCGGCTTTGCCAGGCCCACTGGTTGCCCTTGAATGCCAGCACCCAGGGCATGACCATGAACCCGAGATAAGGGATGAATACGAGGAAAGACCACCATACGTTGTTGCCGATGCCCCAGACCCAGGTAAGCAGGAAGCCGCCCCAGTTCCATTCGCCGAGTTCCCGCGGTACGGAAGCCTTGCTTCCCATACCGGATGTGTTCCCCGTAATTAAAACGGTCGCCGGTTGTGAAGCCGTGATACTATCTCCGGAAACCATTCTCTGGACGCATGAATTGCAGTATACCCTGCCCTCGTATTCCACCTTGCATTCCGGGCAGACAGCTTCGTTACAAGCTACGCAGGCGCCAACCGCATCGCGGTCAGGATGATGATAACAGTACATGGCTACCTCCTTGGGATAGGGGTGACTGCACCCGCCATACAGGTGATCAATTCAGTGATTTAAATACAGTATAGTTTATACCCACCGTATAAATCCAACCGGCCGGTTGAGGGTGAACTAAACTTTTTTTCCGCAGTTCCGTTTTATCTTGCATGAGGGAAAAATGGGGGACAGAACAATGAGTGCCAACAAACAGTTCGCAGTAATCTTGATAGGATACTCAATCATCTGCTCTTTTTTAATGCTCGTTGTCTGCTCCTGGTAATAGCAAATGGACTGGCGACACTGGCAGGGCTGCACAGTGTATACGGCAAGATAGTCAAAGAGTATTATTAGCGGGATAACGACATGGCGGATAGCTGGCAGGAATTCAAAGCGTACGACCACCCGTCCATCCTTAATTTCATTTTTTATCCCAGGCAGGACGATTACAGACCAGCCGACACGGAACGAGCAACAGGATACGTGGTTCCCGTGGGAGAGGGCGTTAATATCTCCTGCTGGTTATATTTCGGGGACGCTGAAAACGCTAACATGCTTTTCTTTCACGGCAACGGAGAGCTGGCCAGTGAATATGAAGATATTGGCATCGCCTTCAACAGTATCGGCCTGAACCTTTTCGTGGCAGATTACAGGGGGTATGGTGGCAGTGGTGGCAGGCCTTCGGTGACCGGCATGATGAGGGATGCCCATGCTATTGCGAGGTGGTTCAAACGGTTCTTACAGGACAAGGATTATACGGGGAGCCGCTTTATCATGGGACGCTCTTTGGGCAGCGCGCCAGCCATCGAGTTAGCGGCCGCATATCCTTCTGATTTCAGGGGGGTGGTAATAGAGAGCGGTTTTTGTGACGTGACGGATCTGTTGGGCAGGACGGGACGAATACTACACCAGCCCGGCCACTCGGCTCCTGCCTCACCGGGATTTGACCGGGTCATTAAGATAACCATGCCTGCCCTCGTAATCCACGGCCAGTACGATTCAATTGTTCCGCTGGAGGAGGGGGAGAAGATTATTAGAAACGTCGCCTCGGCCGATAAAAAGATGGTGATTATACCTGAGGCGGATCACAACACGATTTTTGCCGAGGGCGTTGAACTCTACCTGCGCGAGCTCGGTGATTTCGTGGTCAAGCACAAATAAAAAAGCCCCCTCCGTCCACCGGAGGGGGCTTTTGAAAGCGGTATTATTTCTTCTCGGGCTTCTCTGCGGCCACTTCCTCTTCGCCCTCTGCGGCTGCTTCTGCTGCCGGGACTTCTTCAACGGCCTTGCGTACCTCTGCAACCTTGATCAGCATCTGGTCAGGATCAGCCAAAATAGTAATCTTGCTGCTAACCTTGAGGTCCTTGACATGTATGGACTGCTCCGGGAGTGCCAGGCCGGAAATGTCGACCTCGATATTATGCGGGAGGTCATCCGGCAGGGCCTCGACCTGGAGTGCTGTCATGGCATGCAGGAGGGAGACGTTCTTAAGCTTCAGGGCCGGGGCGGCGCCGGTAAAGACCAGCGGAACATCAGCCTTGAGTTTCTCCGCCATATTGACCTGGTAAAAATCCACATGGATGGGCTCGCCGGTCATGGGGTTGCGCTGCACGTCACGGATGAGCACCATGCCCGGTGTGTCGGTACCCCCTATCTTAAGTGCGATCAGGTCTGTCCCTCCCGCCCTGGCAATGATCTGGCCGAGCTTGCGGGCTTCGACCTGGACGGGCTGTGACTCAATGCCGTTACCATAGATATTGCAGGGTACCAGGCCGCCACGCCGCAGGAACCGCACTTTCTTGCCTTTGACTTCCCTTTTTAACACTTCAAGCTCAAGTCTTTTCATCGTCTTTCTCCAGAGTTAGTAACAAAGCATAGAGATTACCCTGTTGGAACGTTAAAGTCAAATTTTATGAGTACGGCCCGGCCATGCGCAGCCGGGTACTCAAAGGATTTCCTGAGCCCTGGCGCGGCACGATGGATGACAGCTCTGGAGCCCGCACAGGTTGCAATCCCCTGCCCTGCAATCGCGGGTCAGCTCCCCTGACAGCATCCTTTCCCGCTCGGATCTGAGGAAACCGGTACTCACACCGGGGCTGATATGCTGCCAGGGCAGCAACTCGTCAGGGTCCCGCTCCCGGTGGGCATAGAAGGACGGGTCCATGCCGCACTCGTCAAAAGCCTGCTGCCACCTGGAAAAATCGAAAAGCTCGCTCCATGTGGCCAGCCGGCAGCCCTTTTTCCAGGCTGTGTAGATGACAGCGCCGAGGCGGCGGTCCCCACGTGACAGCACGGCCTCGAGCAGGCTGGTTTTAGCATCGTGCCAGGAGAGATGCACACCGCTGCGGCGCAGCAGGCTTTGCAACAGGGCCTGCTTGGCTTCAAGCTGTTCACCGGAGTCCTGGGCGGCCCACTGGCAAGGGGTATGGGGTTTGGGAACGAAAGACGATAACGAGACCCTGACCCGCGGTGGACGCCCGCGTATACTCTTGCCCATCCGGCTTATAGAGTCCACCAGGACGGCAATGTCTCGCACATCGTCAGTCGTCTCCGAGGGCAGGCCTGTCATAAAGTAAAGCTTGAGGTTCATCCAGTCTTTTTCAAAGGCGGCAGCAAAGGTTTCCAGCATGGCGTCCTGAGGTATCCACTTATTTATAGCCCGGCGCATACGCTCGCTGCCTGCCTCAGGGGCGAAGGTCAGCGTAGTTTTACGGCCAGCAGGAAGGGAATCGATAAGATTGATAGAAGATTTGTCCATCCTCAGGCTGGGCAGGGAGATAGTTATCCCGGCCCGGGCATATCTGTCTGAAAGGGTCTGGACAAGGTGGCTGATGTCGCTGTAATCGCCGGAGCTAAGAGATATAAGTGACAGAGTATTGTAGCCCGTATTTTCCAGCAGGCAGCCAGCGGACTCGAGAACCGTGTCCTCGGGGAGTTCCCTTACCGGGCGATAGAGTACCCCGGCCTGGCAGAAGCGGCAGCCGCGGCTGCAGCCGCGCTGGATCTCCACGGCGGCACGGTCGTGTATAACCTCTATATAAGGCACCACCGGCCGCGTCACGGGCCTTAGCTTAACTGCCATAACTTTGGCGACGCTGGGCGGAGCTGCATTCTCCAAAGGATGCATAGAAGCCAGCGTCCCATCTGCATGGTAAGACGGCGTGTAAAAGCGGGGAACGTAGATACCGGGCAAATCCGCCAGGTAGCGCAGCAATACGTCCCTGTCACCCTTGTGTCGTTGCACAGCGTTTAACATCCCCTCCAAAGCATCTTCAGCTTCGCCGGCGAAGAACACATCAATAAAGTCTGAAAGCGGTTCCGGGTTCATGGCACAGGTGCCGCCAGCCACTACCAGCGGGTGTGAACCGTCGCGCTGGCGGCTGAAAACGGGCAGTCCCGCCAGGTCGAGCATGTTTAGAACGGTGGTGCAGCTCAGCTCATAGCCCAATGAAAAGCCGATAATATCGAAGTCCCGCAGTGGCCGGCCGGTCTCGAGACTGCAAAGCGGCAGATGATGCCGGCGGAGTGCCTGCTCCATATCGACCCACGGCGCGTAAACGCGTTCTGCAAGAGCGCCGGGCATGCTGTTGATGATCTCGTAGAGTATGGGTATCGCCATGTTGGACATCCCCACCTCGTAGATATCAGGGAACGCCAGCGCCACCCGTACACCGGCCGCTTCCCAGTTTTTGGGCGTGGAATTCCATTCCCCGCCGGTGTATCGTGCGGGTTTTAC
>JAPLHM010000273.1 GCA_026389635.1 Chloroflexota bacterium
ATTTGAAGCATATACCTATGTGTCCAATTCTGGAAAGCCACAGATAATAGAAGAAGTATATGTTGGAGAGATCGTTTCAAGGCCGACATGGTTACGTCTGGTGGTTGTATCGATGGGTGAAGATATTGCAATTCTTGCACAAGACATCACCGAGCGCAAGCAGGCGGAGGAGAAACTGAAGGAAAGCGAGAGCCGCCTGCACCGGTTCTATGAATCCGGCCTTATAGGTGTGCTCTACTGGAACATGAACGGCCAGATAGTGGACGCCAATGATAAATTCCTTGCCATAATCGGCTACAGCCGCGATGACCTCGCCAACGGCCGCATCAACTGGATTGACATGACGCCACCCGAATACCGGCATCTGGACGACGATTCAGTTGTCGAACTGAAGGCTACAGGCGTCAATAAAGAGCCATTCGAGAAGGTGTACATCCGTAAAGACGGTACCCGGGTTCCGATCTTATTAGCCGGCGCCATGCTTGACGAGGAGAGGTTCAATGGCGTAGCTTTCGTCCTGGACGTCACCGAGCGCAAGAAGGCAGAAAGAACAATTGAGAAGCAGCGGGAAGAATACCGCACCATCTTTGACGCTGTGCGCCCGATGATTACATACCTGGATAAAGAAGGTGTGATTCAGCGTATCAATAAATCGGGGGCGGATACTGTTAACCTGACTCCGCAAGAAATCGTAGGAAAAACCGTGCATGCTTTCTTTCCGGCTGCCGAAGCAGACAAGTTTACTGCAGATAACAACAAGGTTATAACCTCAGGGGAACCCTTAATTGGATCAATTATTGAATATACGCTTCCATCGGGCCAAAAGAGGTGGGCTCAGATCGACAGGATACCTTACCTTAATGAAAGCGGGGATTTGACTGGCGTAATCACGTTCAACCAGGATATTACAGGGCGCAGACTGGCAGAGGAAAATCTTATCAAAAGCTACGAATCTGTAAAGAAAACCCTTAATGACGCTATCAATACCATGGTCAAAATCGTGGAAACGAGAGACCCGTATACTGCAGGCCATCAGCAGAAAGTGGCCGACCTGGCAACTGCAATAGCCAGGGGGATGAAGTTAGAAGATACTCGGATTGATCAACTCCGGACGGCGTCAATGATCCATGATATCGGGAAAATGTATGTCCCATCCGATATCCTCAGTAAACCCGGAAAACTTACCGATATTGAATTTAGCTTGATAAAAACTCATGCTCAGAGCGGCTATGATATTGTCAACGGCATGGATTTCCCGGGTGTTGTCGCAAAGATCGTCCTGCAGCACCATGAAAGGCTGGATGGTTCAGGATATCCCAACGGGCTAAAGGGTGAGGATACGCTGCTGGAAACCAAAATACTGGCTGTAGCAGACGTGATTGAAGCCATGGCTTCATACCGTCCCTACCGGCCGGCACTGGGTATTGATAAGGCACTTGAGGAAATATCAAAGAACAAGGGCAAACTCTATGATCCTGATGTAGTGGATACCTGCCTGGAGCTGTTCAACAGCGACAGGTTCGAGTTTAAATCTGTGTGATGCCCACGTGGTTGCATAGTGTAGGGGCGTACCTTCAGGTGCGCCCGCAATCGGGCGGGTTTAAAAACCCGCCCCTACATTTTCATGCACACTGACGATGTATGGCAACGTGAATTCTCTCAGAATAATTATTACCTCAATACCATCCCGGCGCCGGCATTGTGTGACCTAAATCACGGTTAGCGTACCCCTTCACCTTTACAATTAGCGGGTGAATATGCTGTTCAAATGTCCGGGTTCGTTCGGCAGCGGCACACCCGCGATAAAGATTAAGGTTTGCCCGCGCTGCGGTGGGGAAGTAGAAGTTTTCTCCACGGATATGAAAGTTGAATGTGCCGCCTGCGGGCAACCTGTCTTCAACAATATCAACTCCTGCGCCGAGTACTGCCAATACGCCGAACAGTGCCTGGGCACGGATATCTACAGGAAATTCAAGAAATAACGTCAGCGGAGGTCAGGCAATGGGTAAAACTGGGGCGAAGATCAAGCGTAAGATAGTTCAAATCGACGAGGATAAATGCGACGGCTGCGGACTGTGCATCATGTCATGCGCGGAGGGGGCCCTGCAGATAATTGATGGCAAGGCCAGGCTGGTCTCCGATAAATACTGCGACAGCCTGGGCGCCTGCCTCTCGGAATGCCCGCAGGACGCCATTTCCATCATTGAAAGGGAGGGCGAAGCCTTTGACGAGGAGGCAGTTAAAAAGCACCTGGCAGAGCAGCCGCCTCCCGTGCCGGGCCAGTCCTGCGGCTGTCCCTCGGCGGTGCTCAAGCATTTCGAAGTAAAAGATGCCCTGCCCTGCGGTTGCCCGTCCTCAACCGTGTCGCAGTTCAAGGCAACAGCCAAAGAGACGACGGGATCACAACATGAAAGCCACGCGTCGGAGCTTGCCCACTGGCCGGTACAGCTCACGCTCGTACCGGCCAAAGCTCCCTTCCTGCAGGGCGCCGACCTTCTGCTGGCCGCCGATTGCACGGCCTTCGCTTACGGCGGTTTCCACGCCGGCTTCTTAAAGGACCACGCCCTGCTGGTGGCCTGCCCCAAACTGGACAACTACGAAGCGCACTTGGCCAAGCTCAGCGAGATTTTACGCCAGTCTGATGTAAAAAGCCTGACCGTCCTGAGAATGGAGGTGCCCTGTTGCGCAGGTTTGACCCGCATGGCTATGCAGGCTATTCTATCCAGTGACAAGGATATCCCCTTCAAAGAATCCATTATCGGCACCCGGGGCGAAATAAAAAGTTAAGCGGAGGTTGCCATGGAAGAGGGCAGAATCTCGTACCACAGCTCGGTACGGACCGTCTACGAACGCATCAAGAGGGATGGATTAACCAATATCTGGGACCGCTACGAGGCCCAGGGCCTGGGCAACAGTCCCGACCAGCGCTGCCCCTTCTGCCAGGAGGGCAAGCGTTGCGACCTCTGCTCCAACGGACCCTGCCGCGCCGACGCGTCCAAGGATAAGCGCGGCGTGTGCGGCATCACCGCCGATGGCATGGCCATGCGTATGATGCTGCTGCGCAACGTGATGGGGGCGTCCACCTACCACTATCACACCGAGCAAACTATTAAGACGTTGCAGGCCACGGCCAGGGGACAAACCCCCTTCCGCATCACGGAGGGGAACAAGCTCAAGGTGTTGGCCAAACGGTTCGGTCTGAACACCGCCGGATCTCATAAACGCATTGCTCTCAGGTTATGTAAATTCGCGGAGGAGGACTTCAACCGTAAATATGACCAGCCCAGCCGTATCGTGGAAGCGCTGGCGCCTAAAGAGCGCAAGGATACCTGGCGCAAACTGGGCATCTTCCCAGGCGGCATCTACGGCGAGATGATGTTCTCCACCAGTTCCTGCCTGACCAACGTGGACGGCTATTACAAGAGCCTGGCGCTCAAGGCCATGAGGCTGGGCATCGCCACGGCCTACCAGAGCCAGATAATCAACGAATACTGCCAGGACGTCCTCTTCGGCATCCCGCGCCCCCATAAAATGCGCGTGGACCTGGGCGTGCTGGACCCGGATTACATCAACGCCCTGCCCAACGGCCACGAGCCTTTCCTGGGCTTCGCCATGGTGCAATTGGCGCGCACCCGGGAGTGGCAG
>JAPLHM010000286.1 GCA_026389635.1 Chloroflexota bacterium
GAAGCGGAGATCTGGATCTTCACTCCCAATCTCATCGTGCGCACCGACCCGGCGGCCCCCCGTCTTGCCCTCATCCGTGGGACGATCGAAGTTGACGCTGACGGCGTAACGCTCGAGCGCCTGGCGGTGACTTCATCGAGCGAATCCGGGACGAGCGGTCACGGGATTGAGGTGAATCGTGGGTGGGTGCGCTCGATCACGATCCGCGACTGCTCCTCATCCCAGAACCGCTGGACAGGGATTCACATTGTCGGGGCCCGCGGGACGATTGACCTGATGCTTGTAGAGCGCTGCATTCTGCAAGACAACGGCATGGACGGCATGGATTCCACGTCGGTTCGCAGTCTTGTCGTTGTCGGATGCACGATCACGGGCAACGGGCGAGATCTTCCAACAGGCGTCGGCATCCGAATCAGCCGCTTCGTCGATGATGTTCAGTTGACGGACAACGTCGTTGCGAACAACCGGTACGCCGACGTCTACCGTGCAACCGGATAGCGGCGTCCGTGCCTCGGCGCGGACCGGGCGCCTTGGCTGTCCACGTCCCCTTGCCCCAGCGATTTCTAGCCCGCTAGTGCCTTGAATCGCTCCCGCAGCCAGGTCATGCGCTGCGCAAGCTCTTCGGACCCTCCCTTGATGAAGCCTTTGAGCTGCTCGCACGTGTCGTAGTCTGTGCACGCGGCGCAGTTCTGGACTCCCTTGGCAATGGCGCACGAACGGATCTTGCAGGTCGCGCAGTACTTGGCGAGGAATCCTTGATTGGCCGGCGTGCAGCCGAGGCAAGCCCACTCCGGCGCGCCGTCCGAGCAGCTGGCGGCCGCCTTTGCGAGCAACTCCTCGTCCGCAGTCACCGTCGTCTTGTATGACGAGCACTCTGTGCAGTTCAATCCGCAGTAGCCGAGCATGGCTCCCCCTTGGCCCTCGATCCGTCGCTATCCCGTCGCCGACCGCTCCGTTCGGAGCGCGAGGAATCGCCCGCGCAGCCACTCCATGCGCTTGCAGAGGGCCTCGTTCTCGCCCTTGATGAAGTCCTTGAGCATCCGGCACGACTCGTAGGTGTCGCACGCGGCGCAGTTCTGGACCTTCTTATCGATCGCGCAATCCCGGATCTTGCAGGTCGCGCAGAACTTGGCGAGGAAGCCCTGGTCCGCCGGCGAGCAACCGAGGCAGACCCACTCCTGCACGCTGTACGCTCCGTCCCAGTAGCTCCCGGCTGCCTTCTCGAGCAGGCCGACGTCCGTGTTGACCGTTCCCTTGTATGCTGCGCACTCGTCGCAGTTGATCCCGCAGTAGCCGAGCATCGTCTCCCCTTGGCTCTCGATCCGTCGCTAGCCCGCCGCCGGCCGCTCAGTCTGGAGCGTGAGGAACCGCTCGCGCAGCCACTCCATGCGCTTGCAGAGGGCTTCGTGCTCGCCCTTGATTAAGTCCTTGGGCATCTGGCACGACTCGTAGGTGTCGCAAGCAGCGCAATTCTGGACCTTCTTCTCGATCGCGCAGTTGCGGATCTTGCAGGTGGCGCAGTCCTTCGCCAAGAAGCCCTGGTCCGCCGGCGTGCAACCGAGACAGACCCAGTCTGGAGCGCTGAACGTCCCATCCCCATAGCTTCCGGCCACCTTCTCGAGCAGGCCGACATCCGTGTTGACCGTCCCCTTGTAGGCAGCGCACTCATCGCAGTTGATTCCGCAGTACCCGAGCACCTTCCCTCCTCGTACACGTCCTGTGGCGCAGGGCCGGCGCAGTCACCGTCCGCTCTCCGCTGTCGGCAGGAAGATGCGCGGCGGAGGGGAATCGCTCAGCCGTTGCCCGTCTGCATGGCCTTGAACCGCTCCCTCAGCCATGTCATCCGCTGGGCCAGTCCCCAGGGCTCGAGGATCGTCTGGATCTTCCGGCATGACTCGTAGCCATCGCATGCGGCGCAGTTCTGGACACCTTTGGCGATTGCACACGTCCGCATCTTGCACGCGGCGCACGGCTTGGCGAGGAATGCCTGGTCGGCCGGCGTGCAGCCGAGACAGACCCACTCCTTCGCGCTGTCTGCGCCGCTCGAGAAGGCCTGGGCCGCCTTCTCGAGCAGCTCGATCTTGGAACCGACCGTCCCCTGATACGCGGGACACTCCGTGCAGTTCACACCGCAGTAGCCGAGCATGTTTCCTCCCTAGATCCCTTCGAGACATCCCGCCACAAGAGACGCGCCGCAGAATGTCCGCCCTTGTGATCCAGCCTATCACAGGGCGCGTGGTGAGTGATCGCTCAAGACGTCTTCTTCGGCGCCGCGCTGCGCTCGCTTCGCCGCGCCTGGAACCGGGCGTGCAGCCAATCCATTCTCTGAGCCAATTCGCCGCCTTCCATGAAGTCCTTGATCTGCTGGCACGAGGCGTACTCTGCGCACGCGGCGCAGTTTGGGACTCGCTTGGCAATGGCGCAGACGCGAATCTCGCACCCGGCGCAGTACTTGGCGAGGAACGG
>JAPLHM010000011.1 GCA_026389635.1 Chloroflexota bacterium
GGGGGTAATTCTATGAAGCTGTCGTGTCTGCAGGAAAATCTAAATAGGGGCCTCGGCATCATAGGCAGGGCAGTAGCGTCCAGGACGACGCTGCCCATAACCCAGAACGTACTGATATCTACCGATGAATCGCAGCTCAAGTTAGCCGCCACCAACCTGGAGATCGCCATCAGCTGCTGGATCGGCGCAAAGATAGAGGGCGAGGGTTCCATCACCATTCCTGCGCGGGTTTTAACCGAGTTCGTGGGATCGCTGCCCAGCGACATCATCAGCCTTAACCTCAAGCACCACACGCTGGAGCTCAAGTGCGGACGTTACGAGGCCCGTATAAACGGCCTGGATGCCGCCGATTTCCCGCCCATACCCCAGGTGGGCGACGGCTTCAACACGAAGGTCAAGGCCGAGGACCTCAAGCAGGCCATCAGCCAGGTGGCGTTTGCCGCTGCCACCGAGGAGTCACGTCCCGTGCTCACCGGCGTGCAAACAGAGTTTGAAGGCAGCAAGCTGACCATGGCCGCTGCCGACGGATTCAGGCTGGCCGTCCACCGCACCACCCTGGCCGAGCCGGTCAAAGAGAAGGTGGCTATGATAATACCGGCAAAGGCCTACCACGAGCTCAACCGCCTGATGGGCAGCGAGGACCAGGAGATCGAGATAACGCTCAATGCGCAGAAAAGCCAGGTGCTCTTCAAACTCAAGGGAATCGAGATGGTCTCGCAACTGATCCAGGGCGCCTTCCCCAATTACTCCCAGCTCATACCCCAGACCTATGGCACCAAGGCACGCATCGACGTGGCCGAGTTCCTGCGCGCCATCAAGATGGCCGCCATCTTTGCTCGTGACGGCAGCGGCATCGCCAGGGTGATCGTCACGCCGGGCGCTACCCCGGAGGCCGGCAAGATAACCATCTCTGCACGCGCCGACGAGATCGGCGACAACATCGGCGAGATAGACGCGCTGGTTGACGGCGAGGCGGCTAAAATAGCTTTCAATGCCCGCTACCTGGCGGACGTGCTATCAGTGGTCAAGCAGGCGCAGGTATCGCTGGAGGTCACCACTCCCTCCAACCCGGGCGTCATCCGCCCGGTGGGCACAGACAACTACGACCACGTGGTCATGCCGATGTTTGTTCAATGGTAAAATTTCCGATGGGACGGCGATCCTAATTTTGGCCATTTCGGGCGTAGCTATCGGTTGAACGTCCAGAGCAACTAAAGACTATCGGCTTTAGTATCTGGTTGATGAATCTAAATTTTCTTTCCACAGTTGCTCGAGCATTTTCAAGTCATCTATGAACTCATCTTGGGTCTGCTCTTTCTTTTTCTCGAGTGCCTCAAGTATCTCAAAGATAAACGCCTTGTCTCCAAACGCTGTCCAGTCCTCTTTAAGTCTGTTGTCCAAACAAGAACCGGAAGAGACCATAAAATTGAAGTTGTTTTGCTTTGCTTGAAGGTTCGTGGCATAGTCCAGTAAATACATCCCATTTCGCGTATTCGTTACTCTGTAAATTCCGCCAATGATTTCCCCTTGTTTGTATTCATTTATAAGTGTCTTTCTTCTATCCATAATTTGACCCGTCTAAGTGTACCACCTTTTGAGTTATAGCTACTACCAAAAGGAAGGAGGACCACATGCTTGCGGAACTGACTTGAAAAGTGGTACAACTATCGGGGCAGGTCATTAACAACATGCTTAGAAGCGCACGCTTTGAAGTCATCCCTATGAAAGGTGTGGTCGAGGAGGCAGTGACACTACCTGCTGGCTCGGTTGTAACCGTGACCGCCTCGCCCCGCAAAGGCATAGAAACTACTTTCACGCTTTCTGAGGAACTGGCGGCACGCGGGTTTCGTGTTGTGCCCCACCTCACGGCACGGCAGGTACGTGATAAGTCTCATTTGCGTGAGATTGTAGACAGGCTGTCAGCAGGCGGGTTTGAGGATGTCTTCATAATCGGCGGTGATATTACGGAACCGGTGGGAACTTATGATTCGTCAAGCGCGCTTATAGCTGATATGGTTGAGATGGGCAACCGCCCACTCCGTATAGGAGTGGCCGCTTATCCTGAGGGACATCCGCTTATAAATCGTGAAGCCTTGATGCAGGCGCTTAAGGCCAAACAACCTTTTGTACATTATATGGTCACGCAGATTTGTTTCGACCCGCAGATCATCGGCAAATGGCTGGCGGACGTCAGGGCAAACGGTATTACACTGCCTGTATACATCGGCATTCCCGGCATATTGAAGCGCTCTAAGCTGCTGGAGGTATCACTCAGGGTGGGTGTGGGTGATTCCACACGGTTTTTAAAAAATCACCTGGGCATGGTGGCCAGAATATTGCAGCACGATATGTACAATCCGGATAGCCTGGTAAAAAATATCACAAAATTAACCAGGGACCAGGTTGTAGCCGGATTTCATATATATACCTTCAACCAGTGCCTCTCCACCAAACACTGGCTGGAGAAAGCCTTAAAGCACTAAGGGACTTATGATTTTTATCAAGGATGAACATACATACCGATGATTACGTTATTTTGTAGATACGATTTAATGGTAAAATTTCTGCATATTAGTTACCTTCAGACCGTCCTAACATATTCAGTCCTGCAATTTAATTCAAGCGAGGGCTTATGTGCTGTATAATGCTACAGAGTGACCAGATTTTCATTACTAAGAACATGAAATGAAACTCAAGTCGTATTTACTCAGTTCAGGCAAGTTGCAGGAGGGGCCAGACACCTCTGGCTTGCTGGAGATAGAACCCGGGCCAGCAACTGAGATTTGGTATGATATCGCGGATGCAGAACCGGATGAGTTGAGGCGGTCCCTATCAGCCCTTAAGCTACACCCTCTTATGCTAAACCGCTGCCTGGACAAGGCCAATACACCGGGTGTCATATCTTTCGGTAAAGCCGTTTTACTGGAATATCCGGTTGCTTTAAACCTCGATGCTGCCGACCCAAGCTATGTAAGTATCATTCTGCAATATCCTGTACTGATTACGGTGCGGCATAGCACTTTGCCGGCTCTTGATGATATGGTACGAGCATTTATGTTGGAGAATGAATCGGATATAGATCACCTTGTGCAACTTGTTTATATGATCCTTGACGAACTGACAGACCTAAGTGTGCAGGCGGAAACAGATATCCGGGACAAAATCATTAACGTGTCCAGGGACATGGCTGATGACCCGGCGATTGTGAAAGAAAAGGACCTTACCAATCTGCGCTGGAATGTGGAAAAGCTGGTATCTTTAATCGAAAATCAGCTCTACTGCGTTACCGGCCTGAACGCTTCTGATAACGCTGCACTTCAGGAACCACATCGTAAAGCTTATGTTCAAGACCTTGTATCAGAGGTTGAAATCGCCCAACGTGGAATATACCGTCTGGAAGCCCGCATAAAGGACCTCTTCGACTCTTACCAGATGGCAGCCAGCTCACGTGTGGAAAAGCGGCTCCGTATACTGACGATTGTGTCTGCTATCACGTTACCCTTTGGGCTTATCGCTGGCCTGCTGGGGATGAATGTGGGCGGGTTGCCCGGAACACAGGACGCCTATGGGTTCATAGTCGTCGTATCACTGATGTTTGCTATTGCTGTTGCGGAATTATGGTATTTCAGGCGTAAAGGCTGGTTTGACTGATGGATCTGGAGGTGGGCATTGGGTAGCCGGTTCAGTTTGAAGCATGTTATCGCAGCAATTATGGTGAGTTTATGTATTTCTATTTTGGGGACTTCCCCTGCCAGTGCCCACCAACCAAGACTGGTAAGCGATGGCGTGGTCTTTGTTGAAAATGCGGAAGTATCAAAAGCCTACTATGATGTTCTCAACGGCACCCCACGAACCTATATAATCGATTCTCAACAAGCATTTTCACTGTATCTTAACCTGTTAGTCCCAAAGTCTTCTAATCCGGATGGGCGGTATTCAGCCATTGTATATGAGATTGACGCCGGCAGGAAGATAGAAATGGCCAGGGTAAATGCCGGTGATGTTGAGTGGACTGAGTTTTACGAGGAATATGGCGGTGACTATTATTTAAAAGGCCCGGAATATAAAAAGGCACTTCCCGGAGGCCGCTACGAAATAGAGGTATATAGTGCCGATAATCTTGGAAAATACGTGATTGCTATTGGTGACAAGGAGGAGTTCCCCCCTCTTGAAATTGTTAAAACTTTCCTGATAATGCCAGTTTTAAAAGTGAAGTTTTTCCAGTACTCACCCCTGATATTGCTGAGTAGTACCATTGGAATTGCGTGGTTGATTATTATAGTTATTTTACTGCTGGTCATAGGATTTATTCTTTTCAGGATTTTCCGTCAGCACTCTAAGCGATCAAGCGAACCTCATCCCCGAAACTAGGCCAGCCTTATCCAATTTTTTTATTATGGATGAACATACATGCCGATGGTTGTGCGGTAGTAATAAATTCTAACTGAACTGCCTGTCTGGCGTTGTTAATATTTTAGCATCAGGTGCATTGAGGTTTTTCTTCTATCCTGAAGAGTGCGTTCATGCAGACTGGCCTTTACCCCATTGCAATACAATATGCGATAATAACCGGGCTTTGCGAAGAATATGATTTAGAGAGTATGCATGCAAGAGAAGAAGAGTGTTAAGAAGATTGTCGGAGAGGTCATTTCACAATTATTGAATGTCCCTGTGTTATCCGGCGCGCTGGCGACTTTTTTGTTCCTGCAAATTCCTGGATCTGAACCCAACCTCCTGAAAGGATATGCCTGGGCAATGCTTTTCCTGTGCATAATTCCGCTATGCAGCCTTTTCTTTTATATTCCGGCCAGGAACGAGGAAAAACAGAAAACAGCGCGCAGGCAGCGGGTAGCAAGTTTCGTTATTATGCTGGTCAGCTACCCGGCCGGATGGTTGGTGCTGGCACTGATCGGCGCCCCACGTATCTTCACTGCAGTGGCGGCCACCTATACATTTGTGACTCTCGGTTTAATAATCATCAATTTACTGCTCCATTATAAAGCCAGCGGCCATGCCGCCGGCGTGTCGGGACCGGTAGCCATAATGATCTACATCTACGGAATCATTGCGACACCATTGCTGGTTTTATTACCCCTTATAACGTGGGCGCGATTGGCCGCCGAGGGGCATAACCTCTGGCAAACTGTAGTCGGCGCAACCATGTCCATTTTGATCACGATAGCAGTATTATGGGCGTTTGGCTTTGCGCCTTTTACAGGCGTTGTTTGGTAAGGTCCACACGCTCATGAATAAATACATGTATAAACTGGCCTGTTATTCACTTTCCGCGATCCTGGCTTTATTCGCCTTATTTACCTCCTGTACAACCGCTTCAATACCAATACCAATACCACTGCCGCCGCAACCTGCGATAGTACCTGTTACGCAGCCTGTAACCCCGCAAAAGCCATTTACGATTGTAGCTCTTCCCGATACACAGCTCTATTCAGAGTCATTCCCCACAACGTTTACAGCACAGACACAATGGATAAAGGACAACACCATCTCAAAGAACATTGCATTTACAATTCACCTGGGCGATATCACAGATTCACAACATAGTAAGTCAGAACCGGTAAAGGGCGAATGGGAAAACGCCAAAAACGCGATGGGCCTGCTTAACGGACTTGAATACTCGGTGTTACCGGGCAACCATGATAATTTAATAAAGGGTAAGATAGACAACACTTTTTTCAATTCTGTTTTTCCCTACACTGAGTTCGAGAAATATGCGTGGTATGGTGGTCATTACCCCCAAAATGGAAACGAGAATAGCTACTCTCTGGTGGATATTTCGGGCCAAAAGTTACTTATTCTGAGCATCGGATATTTTGGCCATTTAACACAGACTACCGCTGAATTATCGAAGGTGTTTGCCAGGGCAAACACCGCCATCGCGAAGTATCCGGAGAGACGCGTGATCGTAGTAACTCACTCAATGATCAACAATAAAGGCGAGTTTTTACGGGAAGGGAAGCTGCTCTGGGACCAGGTGATTAAACAACATAAAAACGTCTTCCTTGTGCTTTGCGGTCATGCATGTACCGAATCAACCATAACTGAGACCGGCGAATCCGGTAATGTCATTAACATCCTGCTGAGCGATTACCAGTGTGACGAAAAAGGTGGGAACGGATATCTCAGGCTGATGGAGTTCATCCCCGCGCAAAGCATTATTCACGTGGAGACCTTCTCGCCCTTGAACAATAAATTGCGTGACAAAAGCCCCAGCTTTGACCTGCCGTACACATTCCAATAATAAGGCCCGGCGTTGCAGGGAAACGAAGCCATTCTGAATCCGGCTATTCCAATTGGTGCACCTAAACTATAGACTGTGCACAGTGCCGCAGCGCGGACAGGGGAAGCTGTCGCTGTGAAAATCGGGCGGCAGCTTGAATTTCAAACCACAGTTGCAGGTGATCTCCTGATACTTATGCAGTTTCCATAGCACGTCTGAAGCTTCGCGCGCCCTTTCCTTTTCAGCGGGGGCTACCCCCATGTCCACAGCACTGCGCTGAATGGCAGTGTCGACTGCTGCCAGCGCCGACCCGGGGATTATGCCCCCTCCACCTTTGTGTGCCTGGTTATACGCTGATTCGTACCCGGCCAGCGATACGTTGCCGGCCATGGCGCGCAGAATGCGTATCCTCTCCGAAATGGGAGGATGGGTGCTTGAGAGGTCTTCCGCTGCCCGGCCGTTTTTCCGGAAAGGATTGAGTATGTACATGGGGGCTGTGGCATTGTTGGCCGATTTGAGCTGCTCGGTTGAAGCGCCGATCTTCTCCAGCGCCGAGGCCAGGCCTTCGGGATACCTCGTATAGAGAGCGGACGAGGCGTCGGCTAAATACTCCCTTTTGCGTGAGATAGCTAAGTAGATGAACTGAGCCATGATGGGGGCGAAAATCATGAGGACAACTGCTACCAGGAGGATGATTATCTGCGCGTTGCCGCCGCCGGAGGAACTCCTCCTCGTTCCTCCTCCAAAAAACAGCACGCGTGAACCGTACCAGGCCAGCATGACTATGGTTCCAAGCAATATGCTGCACATGGCCATGAGCAGCACGTCGCGGTTCCTGATATGGGCCATCTCATGCCCGATAACCCCCTGGAGCTCATCGCGGCTGAGCTTTTGCAGGAGCCCTGAGGTCACGGCCAGCGACGCGTGGTTCTTGTCCCGCCCCGTGGCGAAGGCATTTAGAGCCGGGTCATCGACGATGTAGATATCCGGCATCTTCTCAAAGCCGGAGGCGATCTTCATCTCCTCCACCACGTTATAGATGCGCGGCATATCGTCGGGGCCAATTTTGCGGGCATTGGATATCGAGAGCAGGATGCTGTCGCCCTGGAAGTAGCCCACCAGCGTCATCACGATCCAGATCAAAAGGGCCAGCAGCAGTCCAATGGTCCAATCCCCCAGCACGGTTTGACCCAGGAAGCTGCCAAGCAGGATCAACATGACGCCCAGAGCTGTAACGAGGATAACCGACCTTACCTGGTTATCCCTGATCTGTTCCCACATGATATGGCCCTTTTAACTGAAGCTGACTTTGGGGACCTCACGTTCGACCGTATCAGTGACTTCAAAGAACTCGCCGGCTTTGAAGCCTCCCATGGAAGCTATGATATTGGAAGGAAACATCTGTGTCTTATTGTTGAATTGCAGCACGGAGTCGTTATAAAACTGCCGGGAGAAGCTGATTTTATTCTCGGTTGAGGTCAATTCTTCCTGCAGGGCCAGGAAATTCTGGCTGGCCTTGAGGTCAGGATAGTTCTCCGCTACGGCAAATAGCCTGCCCAGCGCCTGGCTCAATTCCCCTTCCGCCCTGGCCTGTGCCGCGACCCCGCTATCGGCGGCCTTGATGGCCGTGGTTCTGGCATTGGTAACAGCTTCAAGGGTTCCCCTTTCATGCCGCATATAGCCCTTGACCGTTTCAGTCAGGTTGGGTATGAGGTCGTGCCTCCTTTTTAGCTGCACGTCGATCTGCGCCCAGGCGTTCTTGACCTGGTTGCGGGCGCCTACAAGCCCGTTGTAAATCCCGGCCAAAATAAGGACGAAGATTATGGCTATGGCAAGTATTACAAGGATTGCTATCAGCATGGTTATTTACCTCCTGTTATGATTTACCCGGCGCGTCCGGGTTAACCCCAAGTGCATCCATAATAAAGAAAATAGCTTGATACAGCGGGCCTGCTGCAGCAGGCTTATCGATTTTCAATGACTTGATGAAGGCGCCCGATTCCCCTCCGTCGAACCACAGGCCGTGGCCCGCTTTGCATACATCGATGAGAATTTCCCTGCCCGACCCGATATCGATCTTCTTCATACTCCTGAGGCAGATAGGGCATTTCCTACTTTTTTCTGAGGTCTCCTGCTGCGGCCGTTGCATCAGGCTATTTACCAGTTCCCGGGTAGTTCCCCCGGCCAGGGTATCCAGCAGCAGCTCCAGTTCGCCTTTGTCAAACCATATCCCATGGCAAACAGAGCAATAGTCGAACTCGATTTTATCATGCTCGACCGCAGTCAAGGATACTTTACATACAGGGCATTTCATGGTTATGAAGACAGTTTATAACCTCCCCAATATTATATACTGTTCCCGTGCTGAATTGTTAAACATAGTATATCAGTGATATGCTAAAAAGCGATGAACGGTAAGGAACGTTTCCTGACGGCGCTTTCCGGTGGCCAGCCGGACAGGGTGCCCGTGTGGGAACTGGCCTTCAATGAAGAGTCCATCATCAAGATCGGGCAGCTCTTCAGCGATGACGTCCCGCCTGTAAAACTGGTGCACCAGATGACGCTGGAAGAGAAGCTGACGCTTCTCGATCTGCTTTACTCGATCGCCCGCAGGCTGGAACTGGACGGGCTGACCTCCATCCACCTTTATACGAGGGAAACTGTAGACGAAAAGCATGTCAGGGACGCCTGGGGCAGGGTGCTTTATGTGGACAGGGAGGGCGACGGCATCCCCGTCGAGGGCCCGGTAGCCGGTCCGGGCGACCTTAAACGCCTGAAGATTGTCCACCCGCAGGAGACCGAATTTCTCATGCTGATGCTGTCGCTGGAGAAGCTGGGACCGGGCGTGGCCCACGTCTTCCACATGACAGGGCCCTTCCGCGAGAGTTGGTCCATGCTGGGCGGCATGCAGAAGCTGTTGTACTTCTATATTGAAGATCCGGCATTCGTCAAGGATCTGGCGCGCATCTGCACGGACTATATATTAGAGGCCATTGACCGCGCTATCGGACTGGGGGCAGACGCCATAGCGGTGGCAAGCGACCTGGCTCACAACTATTCAACCATGATGTCACCGGTGCATTACGAGGAGTACATCTATCCCTACCATAAAGAGATTACCGATTTCGTGCATAAGCGTGGCCTGAAGGTGATCAAGCATTCGGATGGCAAATTGTGGCGCATCATGGACAGGATGGCGGATGCCGGCTTCGACGGCATGCACCCCATCCAGCCGCAGTGCATGGATATGGCCGAGGCCAAGGCTAAATATGGGAAACGCTTTTGCCTGATTGGCAATATCGACTGCGAGCAGCTGCTGCCATTCGGCACTGAGGACGAGGTGGACGAGGCCGTAAAAAATACCATCGCCGCCGCGGCGCCGGGAGGGGGCTATATCATCAGTTCATCCAATACCATCCACCCGGGCTGCAGGGGAGAGAACTACGTGGCGCTGGTGAGGGCGGCCCGAAAATACGGCAATTACCCGATTCCCGGCCCGGGCTGAAGAACGAAACGCGGGCGCTGCTTTGACAGTGTTCAGGCGGTACAGCCCGGTCAGTCTAATTTGAACCCGTCCCGGCTGAAAATTATCAGGCAGGCATCGACCGCATCGGGGTCGTACAGGGTCCCCCTGTTCTGCCTGATCTCCGCGAGGGCTTTATCGATGCCCAGGGATGGCCGGTAGGGGCGGTGCGAGGACATGGCCTCAACCACGTCGGAGATGGCCAGTATCCTGGCCTCAAGCATGATCTCCTCCCCCTTCAGCCCGTGGGGATAGCCTGAGCCGTCCAGACGCTCATGATGCTGCAGGGCTATCTGCGCTACGGGCCCGCCGAAGTCTATGTTCTTTAAAATATCATAGCTGCCCTGGGCATGGGTCCTGATGATGGACATCTCCAGGACGCCCAGCTTGCCAGGCTTGGCCAGTATATCGGATGGGACGTAGATCTTGCCTATATCGTGGATAGCGGCGGTAGTGCGAATGATATTTACCTGCGCCTCGGGCAAACCCATCTCCTGAGCGATGGCGGCTGCCAGCCGGGCCGCTTGCAACTGGTGCCCCGCAGTATAGGGATCCTTCATCTCCACTATGGCGCCCATGGTGACCACGGTGTCGTTAAGTGTCTTGTGCAATCTGCCCAGACTATTTTTGAGATCCAGCTCCATCTGCTTGCGCTCCGTGATATCGATCAGCATTCCCCTCATACCGGCATAGGCAGAGCCCTTAATGATAGGAGTGGCGTAAATCACGGCCGGGAATGTTTTGCCGTCCCTGGTTATGGCCGTATATTCATTGGGAGGGAATTGCTTTCCGCTGATCCTCCGCATTATGCCTTCTATAGCCCTGTCATGGTCCTGGGGGATGATGGTCTGTAACACGTTTATGCCCGCGGCTGTGTCTGCCTCAGTATAGCCGAATATTTTGAAACCCTGGCTGTTGACAAAGGTGAAATTCCCCTTCTCGTCGGCTTCAAAAATGGTCTGCGGCAGCAGGTTGGCCATATTCCTGAAGCGCTCCTCGCTGGCGCTCAGAGCTTCAATTGACTGTTGGCGCTCCGTGATATTGCGCGCTACCAGCACTGATCCGGTATATTTACCGTCAATGATGATGGGAGACATCGTGGCGGCGTAGTGCTGCAGGCCGGCCGGTACCTGGAGGCTGTAATCAAACTTGCAGGCTTGCCCGGCCCTGTTTTTTACAAGCGCATCCGCAGCCAGCTCATTGACGTGGGGCGGCATGACGTCGCCGTACTTCTTGCCGATGAAGGTGTCGGGGCCGGCGTAAAGCTCCTGTGCTGAGCCATGGTAGCTGACGAACCTGCCCTCGTCGTTGAGGACGAATACCAGCTCGGTCATGGCCGCCAGGATGCTGTTCATCCTGACCTCGGACTGCCGCAGGGAATGCTCAGCCAGCTTGCGCTCGGTGACGTCGTTGTAGACAGCCACTATCTCGCCGCTTTGCAGGCGGTAAACCCAGCTCTCACGCCACGAGCCGGGGTCGCGTTCATCACGGTAAACGCTGTCCGGGAAATACTCGGCCTGACCGCTGCGCCAGACACGCTGAAATACTGCAAAGAGGCCGAAGGGCTTAATACTTGGGAAGACCTCGGTAACACGCCGGCCGATGACCTCCCCGCGGCTGACCCGCTCGATCTTCTCGGCTGCCGGGTTGAAATCTTTGAATACGAAATCCTCTCCATCATCCACCGCTTCATAGACGGCCACACCGCTATTCATGTGGTTAAAAAGCTCGTTGTAGCGGGCCTCGCCTGTGGATATAAAGTTGAGCTGGTTCCCGGCTTTGCCGGCAGCGCCCTCATCGCGGGCATGCCGCCCGGCCGGCGCCTTACCGCGCTTTTTAATCACGTCGTCTTTCTCTTTTTCCCCCATAGCAGTCTCACGAGGACACTCAGGCCGGGCTACCGCCGATGGCCTACATCATTATATATTATCACGTCATAAAAGAATTGTTTGTGGCAGCGGCGCAGATGGTGGCCGGCATAGCCTGCGGGCTATGTATCCGTCCTGAGCACGGAACCCTTCACCCTGTCCTCGTCCGCAATATAGTGTTTTGCGCCCATGGTAAAGCAAATTCCGGCCAGCAGTCCGCCGGAGCAGGCGATGACCACCGCCCACATCAGGCCGTTGGCGCCCCCTCCCAGGCTGTCGGAGATGCCCCCGACCAGCACCGGCGCCCAGGCGCCACCCAGGGCGTACATGCACAGCGCGGCGACGCCATGGGAAAGGCCCTTGTAAGCCACCGGCACCACGTCCTGCGAGATAACGCTCAACGCTGGGATGGCCACCATGTTCACGATGCCGAAAATGAAGATCAGGGCCAGGCCCAGGGCGAAGCTGCGGCTGAAGGCCAGGAATGAGGCGGCCAGAAGAAGGGAGGACATAGCGGAGGAAACGGCGGGCAGCCAGAGCCTGCCCTTCCTGTTTTTCCTGTACCAGGAATCGGAGAGCACACCACCCAACGGGGCCCCTATAATGGCCACCAGGCTGATGCCGCAGGTGAGGTAGCCGGCAGTATCGGTGCCGATATCAAACTGGCGGATCAGGTAGGTGGGCATCCAGTTGATCTGTGCCAGGCTGGTGATCAACATCATGGCATACCCCAGGTAATACCAGCGCAGCGTGGGTATCCTCAGCAGCTTTACGATAGATTGCCACAGCCCGCCCAGGCTGACCGTCACCCCCTCTTTGACCGTGCGGTAGTCCTTGAGGAAGAATGCTGCCAGCGACAGCGCCAGCCCGATACTACCCAGCAGCAGGAAGGGAGAACGCCAGCCGAACCTGGCCGCCATTACGCCGCCGATAATGGCGCCCAGAGCGATCCCCAACGGTATGCCTGCGTTGAAAATGCCCATAGCCCTGCCATGCCTGGCCTTGGGATAGGCGGCGGTGATCATGGCGATGCTGCCAGTTACCACACCGCTGGCGCCGGCGCCGCAGAATATCCTGGGGATTACCACCGAGACAAAGTTCCAGGCCAGGCCGGTCAGCGCACTGAAGGCATTCAGCATGAGTGCCATAACCCCGATGGACTTTTTCCTGCTCCAGCGGTCGACTAAGTAAGCCGTGGGTATGGCGAAGACGCCATAGCTCAGCATGAAAAAGGTCTGTATGGCGCCGAGCTGCGTATCGCTCAGCCCCAGCTCCAGCTTCATGGGCTGCAGCACTACGGCCAGAACTACGCGGTCCATGTAGCTGAGTGTGTAGAGCAGCAGGCACACGATGAGTATCCAGTGTGCCTTCCAGCCCCCGGTCTGGTAGTCACCTCCCTTAAAAAGCATGGGACATTCTATCACTTTCTATATTAATTATGCAGGGAAAGACATACGGGGCCATCAGCCCCTCGTGAGCCGCTATGCCTGCGTCCCTCCCCTCGCGGCGCCAACGCGGGTTGCGTATTTAATGCCCGCGATGTCATAATGGCCTGCATGGCGCCTCTGCCTTGATAGTTATGAAAAAATCGACAATAAATATCTTCAGGATGCACCGCTGGCGGGTGGACCGCGCCATTCACAACTATATCTATTTCGTTTTTTACGATAAATACGTAAAGACCTTCCTGGCATCCGGCAGGTACCTCATGAAAATCTTGGGACCCGGCCGCATAAATAATCTGGCTTTTAAAACTATATTTGAGAATTACCA
>JAPLHM010000264.1 GCA_026389635.1 Chloroflexota bacterium
ATTATTGGTTTGTGGCATGGCACTAATTATACTATCGGTGTACACAAATTTCATTGCCGGCCTTTGACCACTAATTTCTTCTCGCCCCAGACTTTGCGGACAAGTGAATCGCCCCTGGCGTTGCGGTAGTCGAAATCGCTACGGGTCATGCTGGTGAGGTTGACACTGATGCCGGTGGTGTCTTCGAAATTGGCTATCAGCTCCAGCAACGTATCCTTGTTAATGTCCCCGACAACAAGCAGGTCAATACCGTTCTCAGGGATTCTTTCTGACCTGGCGGCCTCGCCGTGGACGAGGGCGAGGTTGATGGTGTTTACATCTTTCCACTGGTCGCTGAGGTGATTGACGACGGACTGAATGGTGAGGATGGTCCCGGGCTTCGGTTCCGGGGATTGCTCCGCCGCCTCGCTCTTGGCCATGGCATCAGCGACCGCATCGCCTGCAATGGCGGGTGAAGGAAGCGCAATGACATCGGGCGCGGGCAGAGGTTCGTGATTGGGAATCACGCGGGCGCCGGGTATGATGGGCTTGTCACCGTCTTCCAGGGGGGCATGCTTGAATGATTCGTTTATGGCTATGGTGTGCTTTGTTCCCGGAGATAGCTTCGTTGCTTCGCTCGCGATGACAAGGACAGGAGGTGCAATGACAGTTGAAGGAGGTGGAGCGGCGTCGGATTCCAGGATGATCTTCCGCCACTGCACCAGCAGCGGGAAGCTCTTAACGACTTCATAATACTTGAGGTTGCCCTGTGCGCGGGAACTGAGTAGTCCGGCCTTCTCCAGGTAGCCGAGTTCCCGGCGCACGGCATTAAGTGGTTCACCGGTTAAGCGTGCCACTTCCCGTGTGTAATGAGGCTTCCCGGGGTCCAGCATAAAAAGATGGAGGACATTACGTTTGGCCTTGGAGGTGATAAAATATTTCAAAGTAGTCATTGGTGAACACCTATTATGTTCCAATGTACCAATAAGGTGAACATTTTTCAAGCTCTGCTGCCCGGAGGGGTGGTCTTTGAAAGAACACCCGCACGGTTTATATTTGTGATAGAATTTCGCTGAGGTCTCGCATGCAGGGCTGGATCGATTATTACTGAATCCCCATGAAAGAAATTCTTGAAAAATAAGCGACAATACAATCGGAGGTAGTCAAGTTATGGATAAGGTGAAAATAGGGCCCCAGCCACTGGTATTTCCCATGCCAGCTTTCCTGGTAGGAGCCAATGTTGAAGGAAAACCCAATTTTATGACAGTTGCCTGGGGTGGTGTTGCCTGCGGCGAACCGCCCATGGTATCCGTGGCTATTCGCCACCCGCGCTATACGCTCAAAGGGATGAAGGAGAACATGACCTTCTCCGTCAACGTGGCATCGGCTGACCAGGTAAAAGAGGTGGACTTCTGCGGCATCAAGACCGGCGCCAAGGAGGACAAGGTTCGTGCCTGCAAATTCAAGGTCTTCTACGGCAAAGTCGAAACAGCGCCCATGATCGAGCAGTGCCCGGTCAACCTGGAATGTAAAATCGAGCATATGCTGGACCTGGGCAGCCACGTGCTGGTGGTTGGCAAAATCGAGGAAACCTATGTCTCGGGCAAATGCTTCACCGGTGAGCACCCGGACGTAAACAAGATTCGTCCCATAGGCTGGACAACGCTGCCGGCCAATGTCTATCAGGAGTTGGGAGATACCGTGGGCAAGGCCTTCAAAATCGGGCTTGAATTGAAATAATGTTCATGAACCTGTCATTGTTGATCGTAATGACGTCGGTACTCTTGCTATCAGCCTGCTCTACTACCAATCAGCCGGCCAGCGATAAAATAGGTGTGATGGTGACTGTGCTGCCCCAGGTGGAATTTGTCAATGCCGTGGGCAGAGACAGGGTCGAAGTGACCGCTATGGTGCCGCCCGGCGCCAACCCTCATACCTACGAAAGATCGGCTCCCCGTTGGAATTCGAGCTGACCTGGATAGATAAGCTGGTGGCTCAGAACCAGGAAATGCTGCTGGTCGACTGCGGCCGGGGCATCGGTTTGATGGAAAGCGCCGATCCTGACCAGCCCGGCATGGACGCCCATACCTGGACCTCGCCGCTCAACGTAAAAATCATGGTCAATAATATCTGCGGAGGACTGTCGCAGACCAGCCCGGCGGATCAGTCTTACTTCGAAAAAAACCGCGATTCATATGTGGAGAAGCTGGATGCGCTGGATGACGATATCAGGTCCTCCCTGAACGGCATCGGCAGCCGCACCTTCATCGTATACCACCCGGCCTGGGGCTACTTCGCCCGGGAATACGGCCTCAAACAGCTCGGTATCGAGCGCGAGGGCAAGGAGCCGCAGGCAGCTTACATGGCCAGGCTGATAAAGGAGGCCCGGGAGAATAATATAAAGGTCATCTTTGTTTCACCGCAGTTCGACACAAGGAGTGCAGAAGCCATTGCCCGCGAGATTGATGGCCGTCTTGTAAGCATCGACCCGGAGGGTGGCGACTACCTGGATAATATGCGCAAAGTGGCAGCGGCTTTCAGGGAGGCGCTGCAATGACAGTGACCGGCACAGATATCGTCAGGCTGGAGAACGTCTGGGTGAGCTATAACGGCACACCTGCCCTGGAGGGTATCAACCTGCAGGTGGATGAACATGACTTCCTGGGCATCATCGGCCCCAACGGCGGCGGCAAAAGCACACTGCTCAAGGTCATACTTGGACTGATAAGGCCGCGGCGCGGCATGGTCACGGTGCTCGGCAACCCGCCGGACAGGAGCCGCAGCAGGATAGGTTACGTTCCGCAGCATAGCAACTATGACCATGACTTCCCCGTGAGCGTAATGGGAGTTGTAACGATGGGACGCTACGGGAAGAGAGGCTTACTGAAGCCATACGGAAAATCAGACAGAGAGGCAGCCGAGAAGGCGCTGACCCGGGTGGGCATGCTCTCACACGCCGGCACTCAAATAGGGCAGCTTTCAGGCGGCCAGCAGCAGCGCACCTTTATCGCGCGGGCCCTGGTCTCGGACCCCGCCCTGCTGCTGCTGGATGAGCCCACGGCCAGCGTGGATTCGGCCATGCAGACCGATTTTTACGAGTTGCTGGAGGACCTGAAGAAAGAGATGGCTATTATCATGGTATCCCACGATATCGGCGCTGTCTCGGTATTTGTGGATAAGATTGCCTGCCTCAATGTGCAACTCTATTACCATGGCTCGCGTGAAATAACACCCGAGATACTCGAGGCCACTTATAAATGTCCGGTGCAGCTTATCGCGCACGGCGATATACCGCACCGCGTACTGAGGGAACACTAATTATGTTTGAGGCCTTCCAGTTCGAGTTCATGCGCAATGCCATGATGGCCGGGTTGCTGGGCTCTGTCGCCTGCGGCATAGTAGGTGTATATGTAGTCGTAAAAAAAATCGTATCCATGAGCGGAAGCATTGCCCATG
>JAPLHM010000050.1 GCA_026389635.1 Chloroflexota bacterium
ACTTCGACCTCAGCAAACGTAGCTTGATATGGCACGCCCGTTTTCCTGGCATTAGGCCTGCTGCTGGCCATGGCTACAATCGGCACCAGGTCCCCCTTTTGCAGGAGTCTTTTAACTGTAATCGATTTTTTCACCTGCTCCCTCAGGCATACTATCCCGTCCTCGATTACAATTTGGTCCCGGCTGACCTTGAAGTGCTTTGCTGCCAGCTTCAGGACCTCTTCCTTAATTTTGGCTGCAGCTTCTATTAACACTTCTGACTGCAGGTAGGAAACGGCGCTGTCGGTCTGCACGGTATCTTTGAGGCCACTGTCCGTGTCCACAGTCGAAGCCCACCTGATATCCTCAGGCTTTACACCCAGAAAATTCAAAGCTTCTGCGCAGCCCAGTACGTTGCAGGTATTGGAACCGGGTCCGCATTCCACTGTAGGGGCAAGCAGCACCACTGTGCCATCGGGATTGAGTTTGATTCCCACCTGGATTGTACCGCGCCGCTGCTCCTGCCAGGCGGCATGCCAACCCGGATGAAAAGAGAATCCAATTCCCCGTTTCTTCGAGCCATCATAGGTACGCCCTTTGCCCGGCTTATGCCGCTTATCCCAACCAATCCTCCTGGCGCCTTCATGCAAAACAGCTTCCAGGCTTTTATCCGGTAACTTCTCCCATTTGTGCCCAAAATTCTTCAAGGCTAACTCTATAGGATCGATGCCGAGTTTCTCAGCCAGTGCGTCAACTGCCAAACCCAATATCAGGTTGAACTGGTTATTACCTACACCTCTCATCATGCAACCGGGGATTTTGTTGGTATATACTGCGTAAGATTCCATTTTTACATTGGGTATATGTGCGAATGAGACCTCCACAATCTCCTGCGGAACAAACTTTGTGGCAAAAAATGTATGGTCAGCATAAGCGCCGGCATTCCCAATGGATTTAAAATAGCTTGTGGTAATGGCGCCGTCTTTTGTGGAGCCCATTTTGCAGGTATATATTATGGGTTGACGCGTATTGTGGAAGCTTTCTCGCCGCGTATGTTTGAACTTCACCGGGCACCCTGTCCGCTTCGCCAGCAAGGCAGTGTAAATAAAGAAAGGATCTTCCCCGGTATCTCCCCTCCCAAATTGACCACCGACAAACGGGCTGATCACTCTTACCTTGCTCTGCGGGATCTCCAGCATTTCACTGAGATGCATCCGGGTTTGATCAGCTTCGTATGAATTCGACCATACAGTAAGCTGGTCGTCTTTCCATGAAGCCAGGCAACACCAATTGTCCAAAGAACCCTGTGTGGCGTTGTGGTAAGTCGCCTTAACTTCGATGTTTATATCAGCCGCAGTAAACCCTTTTTCCACGTCTCCTATATTCACAAAGACGTCTGCGCCACCAATCGGTTCAGCCGGTAAAATATTGCTTTGTGAAAGCTCAGGATGTATTACCGGTGCTCCCGGCTGCATAGACTCTATAGGATCAAGCACAAAGGGCAATACTTCCCAGTCGACTTTGATTAATCTTAATGCTTCTTCGCCGATGCGTTCACTTTTGGCTGCTACTACGGCGCCTACTTCGTCACCCACCCAGCATGCGTGATTACCAAGTATCCGCCTATCTCGTATCTTCCACATCATGCGTTCATAGCTTACCGTGTCCACCCCATCCGTCCAACCGGCGTTGGTTGGTTTTAACGCAACTATTTCAGGGTCCTTATAGGTTAATATTGCCTCGACACCGGGCAGATTCTCGGCTTCGCTTACGTCAATATTTTTAATGAGCGCATGTGGATAAGGGCTGTGGAGCGCCTTGGCATAAAGTATGTTTGGTATGCGGCACTTTAATGTGATGTCATCTATAAACTCTGCCCGGCCGCTGGCTTTCTCCCAGCTGTCAATCCGGGGACGATAAGTCCCCAGGTATTTACGGTTTACACGGCGTTTAAATTGATTGCTCATGGTTTACTCTCTTGCCTGGATATTTTTTCGACGGCGTGCTCAACCGCCTTCTCGATTGCAGCGTAACAACCGCAGCGGCAGATATTGCCTGAAAGGGCATCTTTTATTTCTTGCCCTGTCGCGTTCGGGTTTTCATTAAGGAAAGCCTTAGCTGTCATGACAAATCCTGGTGTACAGTAACCGCATTGCATAGCAGTGCCGTAGCCCGGTTCACTTTGTTCGGCGAAGGCTGCTATAACCGTGTCGTCCCTGTGTAAGCCCTCAATGGTTAAAATATCCTGGCCATCGGCCTCTATGGCCAGAGTCATACAGGAGAGAATAGCTTCTCCGTTCATTATTACTGTGCAGGCGCCACAGGCGGCATCATCGCAGGCTACCTTCAGCCCACTGAGTCCCAGTTTTTCACGCAGTAAATAGGCTAACGTATCAGCCTCTTCAATATCGTGGCCGAGGTAAAATGTGTGCCACGTACCGTTGACCTTAAGCCTTAGTACATGTTCTTCGATAGACACATGAGCTTTATTATTGGGCTTTTGGAGATTCATATCACACCTCGTATACTATCGATTCTAAAATTGGCCTTCTACTATAACTATTATAAAAAATAGCATTTGTCAGGGATATAGAAGTAGCTATGGATGAGGTTACGATCAACTATACGCTGCCCATGCCACCGTCTAATAAAGAAGCAGAAACCCAGGAAGTTTTTGCTCTTAAACGCTGTGGTAGGCCGTGCAGGAATCGAACCTGCGACCCACTGATTAAAAGTCAGTTGCTCTACCAACTGAGCTAACGGCCCCTGCGCCGGACCCGGCGGCTACCCGGCAAACAGCAAAAAGTTTACCATATTCCACGACCAACACCAAAGTGCCACTTTACACGGGATGATCTCAGGCAGGCACTGCAAAGTATAAAATGCTTAAGGCAATTGTGAATTGAGCAGCATAATACAGGACATGGTTGACCGCTATATACGGCCTGGAATCCTTGCCATCATAATAAGTCATAACCAGGACAAG
>JAPLHM010000097.1 GCA_026389635.1 Chloroflexota bacterium
GGCGGGGCGACTCGGCATACCGGCCGTGATCATGGTGCCGGATGGAACGCCGCAGCCGAAAATAGATGCGGCAAGGGCCTACGGCGCCGAGGTCATCATAGGCGGCGACCTGAATAACGTCGAACCCCTCATTGAAAAGGCTTTCGCCCTGGCCGCCCAAAGAAAGCTGGAGCCGATACATCCCTTCGAAGATCCCCTTATCATAGCCGGCCATGGTACCCTGGGCCTGGAGATACTGGACGACCTGCCGGAGGTTGACATCGTCATCGTTCCCGTGGGGGGAGGCGGGCTGCTGGCGGGGGTTGCGGTGGCCCTGAAACAGTCGAGGCCACATATAAAGGTGTTCGGTATAGGCCCGGTCAACGCGTCCAGCATGTATACCAGCTACCACAGCAGGAAAATGGAGACCTTGCACGACATGCCGCAGACGATAGCCGACGGCATACGCACGCCCATGGTCAGCCAGGTGACGCTCGAGCACGCCCTCAAGTACGTGGACGATATAATCACGGTGACCGACGACGAGATAGCCGCGGCCTTGAAATTGGCCTGGAGCAGGCTGAAGGTAGTGGTTGAGCCGTCCGGCGCCTCGTCCCTGGCAGCCATAACTGCCGGCAAGGTCCCCATGCCTCAGGGGGCCCGGGTGGTATGCGTATTCAGCGGCGGCAACGTGGATCTGAAAAAGGCCGCAAAATACCTCGCCTGAGGCTCCTTCCGCTTATATACGATTGGAAATAAGCAATACACAAGGGCCGCACCTTCAAGGTGCGGCCCTTGTGTCCGTAACAGGGATTACTGCCCGGCGGCCATCTCCTTGCCTCTGTTCAAGGCCGCAACATTCTCCTTGATGGCTTTGGGGAACATATCCCTGATGGTTTTTTCTACGGCCTCCTGGCTTGTAGTGACCAGGCCTGTCTGGATAAGCGCCCCGATCAGGATCATGTTGGCCAGCATGGCATTCCCCAGCTTCTGCGCCTCCTCTGTTGCCGCCACTACGTAGGTTTTGGCCGACATGCCCTTTACCTGCTCCAGCAAGGCCTCAATATTGGGATAGCCCGCCCCTGAGCCGGTAAAATCAACGGGGTGGATGGGACGGGGGTTGAGCACAGTGACCACGTGTTGATTGCCGAAGGATTTAAGTACCCTCAGTGTCTCCACCGGCTCCATGCCCAGCACTATGTCAGCCTGTCCCTCGGGGATAAGCGGGCTGTACTGTTTCTCTGCAGAAATTTTAAGATGGCTCATGACTGAACCGCCGCGCTGCGATGCTCCGTAGGTCTCGCCGATGGTGACAAAGTAGCCGTCATGCACCAGTGTATTGCCGAGCACCAGCGTGACCATTACATTGCCCTGGCCGCCAACACCCGCCACGACTACGTTTATGGGGTCTTTAGCAAGCTTGTTCATGTTACCGCCTCCCTGGTGATGGCGCCCTCGGGACAGATATCGGCACAGACCCCGCACTCGTTACAAATAACCTCGTCGATCTTAGATTTACCGGACACCGGGTCCCAGATCAACCCCGGGCAGCGGAAGACCCGCGTACACAAACGGTTGCACCCGCAATCCTCACCCAGGCACTTCTCCGGATCGATTTTCATCTTGTAAGGCTTCTCTTCTTTCTTCTGCCTGACCAATTCACAGGTGCGACGCATGATGGCTACCCTGGCGCCTTCTTTCTGCTCGATAAGGTCGAGCATGGTGCGGGTGGTGTTTTTCAAATCGAAGGGGTCGCACACCTCTACCCGCGCGCCGATGGCCCGGCAGATATTCTCCATGCTGATCTGCGCCGCCGGTTCGCCCATAGCGGTAAGCTCCGTACCCGGGTGCGGCTGAAAACCGGTCATGGCCGTGGCGCCGTTATCTAATATCACCAGCGTGAAGTCGGAATGGTTGTGCACCCCGTTTACCAGGGAGGGAATTATGGAATGGTAAAAGGTAGAATCGCCCACTACTGAAACTACCGGCTGGTCGAAGCCGAAGCGGTGCAACTGGCCAAAGCCGTTGGCCAGCCCGGCCCCGGCGCCCATGCACTGGTGCGTCCGCGTCTGAAAGAACCCCGCGGGGCCCAAAGCCATGGTATAACAGCCTATATCACCCGTGACAAAGCCGTTGCGGCCGTCCATGGCCAGCGCGTTCTTGATGGCCCAGAAGGAGGCCCGGTGCGGGCAGCCGGGGCAAAAGGTCAGCAGCCGGTCCATGACATACTGCTGCGGCACGGCCTCCACTTTCTTCATGTAGTCTGCGTCGCGCGGGGCATACTTGATATCCAGCACACCGGTGATGGCCTTGATAACGGCATCGGGGGTCAGCTCGCCGAAGGAATTGAGGTGCCGCGTGTGATTGCCGTAGAACAGGTTGCGCTTGCTCTCGGGCGAGAAACCGGCAGCGAATTCCATGATAACGCCCTCGAGGAAGGGGTCGGTTTCTTCGATGAAAAGGACCTTGTCCGCCCTGGACAAACAGCTCTTGACCAGCTTCTCAGGCAACGGCCACAGGGTGCCCAGCTTCAATATGCCGATGCGGTTCTCAGCCTTGAGCGCGTTGACGGCGTCCTGTGAATACAGCCAGCCCGAGCCGGAGGTAACGATGAGCAGGTCGGGTTTCTCGGGGCCGACGTATTTATTGTAGGGGGAGGACTCGAATTTCTCCCTTATCTTTTCGATACGCATATGCTGGAACATGTGCCGGAATGAACTCGGTATACACATGATGGGTGTGGGCATGGGAGCAGCCGGGTCAAAGTACTGCTCAAAGCGCGCCTTGTGTTTGACCACCGGGATTTCACCCAGCCTGATATTGCCCCTGGCATGCGCAACCCTGGTTACACTGCGCATGATGCAGATGGTGCCGAATTCCTCGCTTATATCATATAAATACGGCATCATGTCCTTGGCTTCCTGGAAATCGCCGGGCTCAACCAGCGGTATATCCAACCACCTGGATACGGGACGCGAATCCGTCTCGTTTGAACTGGAATGGGCAGCGGGATCATCGCCCACCATCAGGACCAGGCCCTTCTTGCCGATACCGCTCAGGATTATTGTTGAAAGGAAGTCGATGACAACATTAAGGCCGTTCATCTTCATGGCGACCAGCGACCGCACGCCGGCAAAGGACGCGGCGGCACCGGCTTCGATGGCAACCTTCTCATTTACCGACCACTCCACATAAATATCGCGTTTCTTGGCTACCTCGGCCAGGCTGCTGAGGATCTCGGAGGATGGTGTTCCGGGGTAAGCTGACGCCCAGCCGATGCCCGCTTCCAGCGCTCCCCGCGCCATGGCTTCATTGCCGATAAATAATTGGTTGCTGCCCGGGGCATCTATATCGATATGCGGCATGTCAATGTCCTCCCTGTACGCTCACCCGGTGACCCAGCAGCTTATTCTTGAGACTGTCCGCAATGCCGAGGTACATCAGGTCGTTTTTATGGCCGGTTTTCTTCACTATTTCCTGCACGGCCCGCGCCTTCTTATTGAGGGCGGCCTCTTTAAGGTGCACCAGGTTCAGCGCCGGCAGGTCCTTGATTTCAAGCTTGCCCTTCTTTTTGGCCTCCGCGATAAGCTCCGCGCCGCGCTGCGTGCGGACGATCACCGTGTTCCAGCCATCGACCCCCTCCACCGAACCTACCGATATGTCGGTAAACTCGGCCGTCATATCGAGGCAGTAAGCACAGGTAGGCATGCGGTAATTCCTGACATCATCCAGGGGGAAGGACTTTACCTCCTTGCCGATGTAAACGTCGAAGCGGTTGGCGGGCGGAGGCGGGATGTCAAATTTCTTCACTTTCGGCAGGTCGACGTTGTTCTTGAGAAACTCGTAGAAGCGGTCATACGCCAGAGCCCAGGTGCAGAACAGACCAATGGAGAATCTGACGTTATCCAGGTTGGCCCTCTGCATGGGCGGACCGAGGCGCATCTTGGCCAGCGCGATGGCCTGGCAGGGCGTGACCACGATGCCCAGGCTGTCTTTACTGTCCCTGGGTGTGCGGTTGAGTGCTTCCAGCACGGGGTAGGCCATGTAGCTGGATCCGGCGCCTGCCATGACCTCCGCCGCGCTGTGCGCCACGGACGCCGCCGGCAGCCTGTCTTCTCCTGTTTTAGTTGTGATGGCCGCATCCACCAGGCCGCTCTCCATGGCCAGCAGCAGCAGTGAAGTAACCGTTCCGCCGTATTGCGCCCCTGACCTCACTTTAGCATCCTTCGACCTGGCCATAAAAACGTCTTTCACGGTCCCGATCTCGGCCCCGCTGAAGGGAACGCCGAAAATATTATTGCTTATAGCATCGAGATCAGTGCTCGTACGCGGACAGTACTCATAACAATGCCCTTCCTCTCGTGTACAGAAGTCCAGCATGCGGATTTTGCCACGGTAAAAAACGGTATACGGACAGTCTCCGATGCAGGCCCCGCAGAGGGTGCACAGGCCCTTATCGATGACCTCCTTGAACAGTTCCCCCATGCCCTTTGTTTTGGTTACCATTTACGCCTCCCTGGATCTTGTTTGGACAAACGGGTCATTTGACACAGCAACGATTATTCTAAGACCACTCTAATTATTATTCAAATACAATTTGCCTGCCACAAGATTGCTTCGTCGCCTGCGGGCTTCTCGCAATGACATTTTTGGGCGCAATGACTGTACTCCCAGCCTCAGTCAAGGTTAGAAAGTCGCCCCTTTCTTGAGGCAGTTAAATACCGAGGACCTGTTTATCTCGGCACTGGTCAGCCCTCCGCCGGCCGTGCGCACGATGCAATCAAATATCTCCCGCCCGACCTCCCTGACCGTTTTGCCCGCATCTAATATCGAGCCGGCATTGACGTCGATATCGCCCTGCATGTTATGAAAAGTGGTGGAATTGCTGGTTACCTTGATGACGGGAACGGCGGGGAACCCGGCGGGTGTGCCCCGTCCGGTGGTGAAGACGATAATCTGCGCACCGCCGCCAGCCATACCGGCCATAGCGTCGATATCATACCCGGGCGTATCCATGATAATAAGTCCCTTCTTTATTGGCCTGGCGCTGTAGTCCACGACTTCACGTATGGGCGTCGTGCCGGACTTGGCATTGCAGCCCAGCGATTTCTCGGTGATGGAGGAGAGCCCGCCGTCGATATTGCCCGGGGCGATGACCAGGCCGGCCAGCTCGCCCAGCGCGTCTTTAACATATTTTTCATGGCCGAGTATCAGCTTCTGTAACTTATCGCCCAGTTCGGGACTGTCGCAGCGACCCTTGAGAATGTGGTCGGTGCCGATCATCTCGGTGACCTCTCCCATGACCACCGCAGCCCCTTCACCCACCAGCATGTCGGCAGCCACACCCAGGGACGGGTTGGCAGTCACGCCGGAAATGGCGTCCGAGCCGCCGCATTTGAGCCCGATCAGCAGTTCGCTCACTGGCACAGACTCCCTTTGCCGCCCGGCAAGTTGCCTGATAAATTTCTCTACAATATCGATGCCCTTTTTGGTAGTGGCCGCGCTGCCAGCCTGTTGTATGACCAGCGCCTCGGCCGGCTTGCCTTTGACCGCATCCACCAGGTGTTCAGCCTTGAGCAGCTCGCAACCCAACCCGATGGCCAGCACGGCGCCGACGTTGGGATGGTTGACCAGCCCGCTGAGCATGTTGAAGCTGGTGCCCCAGTCATCGGGGCCGTAGCCGCAGCCATAGGCATGCTGCACAGTGACGATATCCGGGAAGATGCGCCCCAGCGCATCGACTACCCCGTTGGCGCAACTGACCGACGAGACGACCAGAACGTGGTTGCGCACCCCGTACCTGCCGTCTGCCCTTTTATATCCTTTAAATTCCATCTCTGTCACGCTCCTTTATTCAGTTCCGCTCGATGGGCTGTGTATTATGCACATGCACCCACTGGCCCTTCTGGATATCATCCCTGGCCTGCACGATGGGCTCGCCGTAACGGATAACAACCCGTCCGGCCTTGATGTCGCTAAGCGCTATCTTGTGGCTGGCGGAGATGTCCTCAGCCGCATTCAGCAGCTTCACGCCGTCGACCACGATGTCTTCGCCACAGACTATTTGTCTTATTGCGATGACCACGTTATCGCGGGGATTCACTTTCAAAGCGTTATTGTTCATTTCAATCTGTCCTCCTCGTTAAAGTAGGCTATTCATTCGGGCACCAGCGCAATCCTGGCGCCGTCCGGGTAGTCAGCATTGAGTATGGCGAGTGCCTCATCCCATTTATGCACCCAGGTTGTGCGCGGCAGGGCGATCCACTCGGCCGTGGCATGCTCGAACTGCGGACAGACTACGATGGCCCTTTTCACCCATGGTATGTCGAAATCGATGGACTGAAAGAGGCGTCCCCGCGACACCTCCCCGAAGCTTCCCAATAAATAGTGGACGACCTGGCCGGTAGGACAATCCATGATCAAGACCAGGCTACCGCCCTTTTGCGCCAGCAGTGTTATGCCGATTATCAGGCCGATCATGGCCTCGTTTTCCTTGGCGTAGGTGTTGACCACGGCGATATCCGCCTGGGGGATTGCTTCAGTGGCGTAATGCTTCAAGGCATACTGGACGGCCGCCTTATATTCCTTTTCAGGGTCACCGCAGAACAGCGCGCATACCTGCCCCGTTCCGTTGACGATACAGTCTATTTTGAAATCGAGGCCGGCCAGCTTCGCCGCCTCGGTAAAATCTTTGGCCATGGGATTATCCATGTATTTGGCCATGCCGATGGTGTGCCCCCTGCCGGCATCCTTGGCCTCGAACTCGAGCCGGTGGTAAGCCTCGATGGAGCTTATCTCCGCCACCCCGGGCAGGATGATTTTTCCGCCCCCGCCAAAGCCGGTCTGCGGATGGGTGATAACCGACCCCACGCCGATCTTCAGGTCGCAGGACATGACCTCCGCGTTGACGCGCAGCACGGTGCCCTGCGACGTCGTGCCGACTTCCACGCAATTTTCATAGATATTGTGATTGTAGACAGGGAAGCGTTTGAGAACGGCCGTCCCGAGCTTGGCGACGAAATCCTGGTAGGTGTGCGCCCCGTGGCAACCCAGCGCGCATACCAGCCTTATGGCGCCGTCGGGTATGCCAGCCTTAGCCAGTTCCCTGAGGATAGGAGGGAGCAGGTCGCCAATAGGTGTAGGCCGCGAGATATCATCAAAGATTACGGCAACCTTCTTTTTGCCTGCGGCCAGACCGGCCAGTGTAGGTGTGCCCATTGGATTTGCAAGGGAATGTTCTATCTCAGCGCTGCTTAATCGGGGAGCGGAATGCCCCTGCATACGGCATTCTAAAACCTCCCAGCGCTCAGCGAAATCCAACTCCAGGTCTCCCGGCTGATGCCAGCAGCGCGTCTTCATAGAGTAAGTCGCCATTTCATCTCCTCTGGCGGGTTTTTGTGCATATAATATTAAATCACAGCCCGTAAGCCCTGCGCAGCAGCGTGACAGGGTGAACCGTTTTCCAGCCTTTACCCAGGCCGGCGGACAGGTAAGACCGGCAGCCCGGGCACTGCGATATCACCACACCGGCGCCCGTACCGTTGATATCGGCCAGCTTGCGCCGGCGTATACCCCGCGAGAGATCCGAATACTGCATGAAAAAGGCCCCTCCCGCCCCGCAGCATTTCCCCGGCTCCTCCATGGCGCTGTACTTCAAGCCGGGTATCGTAGATAGCAGATGCAGGGGGGCATCGCTGAGCGTGGGCGTCCAGCCGCGGTGGCAGGGCATATGGTAGGTATAGCTCTCCGCCAGGGGACCCGGCTCAATCGCCAGGCCGATAGTATTCAGGTAATCCG
>JAPLHM010000248.1 GCA_026389635.1 Chloroflexota bacterium
GTGAATATCCGGCATAGCCATGGAGTGGCCGACGATGCCCGGCAGGAAAGCCACATTGGCCACCTGTTCCAGCGACTGCTCCTCCCTGATAGTGTCCAGCATGGCTCTGTCGGCATAGACCAGGCCGGCCACCCTCATGCCACTCTTGTAATCCTGCGGTATCTCCCAGCGGTAATCGTCGATCCTCTTTAGCTCACCCTGCCATGCAGTCATGAATACTCCCTTAGATATCGAAGATTATTTTAGCCGAATATTCGCCGTCCCGTTCAACAATCTCCAGGTCGTGGTAGGTGGCCGCCTTGATCTCCCTCCCGATCCTGTGATCCTTCGGTTCCAGTTCCTGCCCGGCGCATTTTGCCGCCAGCCGGTTCCCGTCTATCAATATATCAAATTTGCAGAGGATCAGCTTCTCTGTGTATATTATGTAAAGGATCTCATTGAGCCATGCCACCAGCAGTGTTTCACGGTCATTCGCTTCCAGCCTGATCTCCCTGTCAATATTCGGCCGCAGCGTATTTACATCGGTCAGCAGGGACAACATCCCGGCAGCGGCATTGGAAAAAAGGGCGGCCGGGTCATTGCCACGCGCAATGATGCCGATATCGGCGGTATGGTCTATCACTTCAAACGGCAGGCCCATTGCATCTTACATTATAAACGCAACTGCGGGCAGCCACACGGGCGGGTTTAAAAACCCGCTCCTACGTCTTGTGTAGGGGCGTACCTTCGGGTGCGCCCGCACATGGGTAACCACACGGGCACGGTGTTTGACTAAAAGCTCGTGGTGATGCTACCATATTTAGTCTTTCGGGCCGCTAGCTCAATTGGTAGAGCAGTTGACTCTTAATCAACCGGTTCACGGTTCGAGTCCGTGGCGGCTCACCATGTTTTTTACGATGGGAAATCCTGATTATCCCTGTTTTTTGTGTCATTTTGTGTCGTTATTATAACCAGACCCCTCCAACCCATCGCTCCTAAGCGGATACTAAGGCATCCTTAGTCCTGACTTGATGATGGGGCTTAATACTTTTATTTTCCTTTTCCCTTCAACCAGCTACCTATAAACTGGCAAATAGTAAATATTATGGCCGCTATAAAAAAATTAGATACAAAGCTCGATAGATAAGTGGAGGAGCCTCCGGTTCCAGACGCTTCTGTATGTACAAGGCTCAAAAAAGCAGCGTCCATGCCCCCAGATTCATAGGCTTTAGAAAAAGGACCCCAGATCCCAACGCCATAACCTATAAGTATTATCCATCCAATAATTTGTATAATCCACCCCGCCACTATGTAATCTTTGTTCATTCCACCTGAATCCCCCTTTAAACCGGCATTATCCGTCTCCATTCACTCTCAGTCAATTATGATCAACTACTGACATTGACCGGTATAGTATGCCATAACCTCGATGGATATCCAATAACGGCCGAATTCCTATCCAATCAGAGTGGTCAAGTCCTCCATTTCACTCCGCATAAGTGTAAAATATGGCATTCTTATGCGTTGGAGGCCATGATGAAGTACGTAATGGCGATCTTAATGCTGTTAATCCTCGTAACGGGGTGCGCACCGTCCGGCAATGCAGTTACAAACCCACCTCAAACACCGGCTGCAGTGGACAGTAAAAGTACGCGGGTTATACTGTATTCAGCCTGTATCCAGTTATAAAATGCCCTCAATGTCCTGAATTATTAAGCATTTTAATCGTATTCAGTTGACTCTTAATCAACCGGTTCACGGTTCGAGTCCGTGGCGGCTCACCAGGTTTTTTACGATGGGAGATCCTGATTTTCGTCGTATAACCAAACATTTGAAAAGTTTTTACCATTCACGGGCATGTTGATTTTAAGCTGGTTGTTCTGTAATATGGAACCATAGAATCTGAATATTCAGGGAGGTTGAAATGGCAGTATACAAGGTTATCACGCTAATAGGTACCAGCGCCGAGTCCTGGGAAAAAGCTGCGGCATCCGCCGTAAAGGAGGCCCAGAAGTCACTGCGTGGCCTGCGCATTGCTGAGGTAAAAGAGTTGGACATGCAAATCGAAAAAGGCAAGCCTATCAACTACCGTGCTAAGGTAAAGGTGTCCTTTGAATTCGACTCCAAGAAGAAGTAGTATTCCAACCCGAAGGTGACCTTTAAGACTTCATATTATCCTGAAAGCTGAAAGACCGTGTATATCGCTGTACCATTTCCAGGCTTTCCCACGACCTGATTCCTCGATGGGTATAGTATCTATACCAGTCTTTGAGTTGTCCTGCCCGTTTTGAATCTACCGCTCATGGCTGCGGCGCTTATTTAAGTATTTTCACCTATTTTAATCTTAACCCGGCAGGTATATAATAAGGTCACCGAAAGGTAAAGGAGGACAATATGGCAATTGACAAAGGCAGGTTAGTCGGTCTCATCGGTTTCTGGGCTTTCATTGTGGGTCTCGCCATTGCCGTCATAGCAGGATTGGCGTTCCCCGGGAATGCGATTGTAACCCTCGTACTGGTCATTTTGGGCATCGTAATCGGTTTCCTCAACATCACACCCAAGGAAACCCAGGCGCTGCTGCTGGCAGCGATCGCTTTGATCGTGGTCGGCAATGCATTCGCACCGCTCAAGTTCCTGGGCATCGACACGTACATCGCCGGTATCCTGGCCTATATAACGGTGCTGGTAGCCCCGGCAGCAGTCATCGCCGCCATCAAGACTCTCTGGGCCATAGGCAAACCGGGAAACTAAGCGCAAGCATAATTGACTGCAACATACTGACATTGCAACGGGAAGGCGGGAAAGCCGATATCGGCTTTCCCGCCTTTTATTGTGCGGTTTTGGTTAATGCCGTCCTGAATATTATTACTCTACCAGGGGGCCGGGTACGACTCCTTTGAAGACGAACCTGATGGTGAATGTGATATGGCCTCCCGCCGACATGTACTGGGAAGGCGGTGAGACGCCCTCGAAAACTGCGCTGTATGGCCCGCCGGAACTGTAATTGACAGAATATGTCCCCGAGGGCGCATTGGTGAAGCTGTGGGGCGTATTACTTCCCGATTCCACGTACGGGCCGGTCAACACGTATCCCAGGGCGCCTGACCATGGTTCACCATTGAGCGTGGCGCTTACGGTCACCGTCCCTTTGGGCTGTGCATAGAAGTTGAGCGTGAAAATGATAGTCCCATTATGCCCCAGTGTCTGCGATGCAGAGGGCGAAACCCCCGCGAAGGTAGCGCCGATGGGACCGCCCGAGTTATAGCTGACGGAATAGGCGCCCGTCGGCTGGCTGCTGAAATCGCCGGGTATGGATGAGCCTGAGTTATACTTCGCCCCGCTGATCGTGTAGCTGATCGGGCCGGAACCCATGGACGTCTGCCACGGGGCGCCGTCAAGGGTGGCATTCACAATGATAGAGCCGTACGACTGCTGCATGACGAAATTCATGGTGTAGTAGATCGATCCACCCGGGCTTAAGACCTGCTGGGCCGAGGGACTGATGCCTGAAAGTGTCGCCCCCGCCGGGCCGCCGGAATTATAGTTGAATTGTATGTTCCCCGATGGTATGTCGCCGACCGTGCCTGGAACAGAGTACCCGGTCTTTTGCACCGGGCCGCTGACCACATAGTGGGAAATGGTATAGTTTACAGGCCCCGACCATGCTGCGCCGTTGAGCGTTGCCGCGACCGCAGCGGTGCCCGGCGTGTGTACGGGCGGGGTGGGCGGGACAGGCGGGATAGGCGTGACACTGCCGGACGTAACGAAATACCATGGCGAGGTCCATCCCGATGGCTGTGCCCCCTTGAAAGCGCGAACCCGCCAGAAGTAGGTGCTCTCATCGCTGAGCTTGCCATACGGTATGGCGTAAAATAAATTGGTCACTCCGGTGGCATCGACCACCAGGCTCTGAAAAGAGCTGTCGGATGACACCTGTACCTGGTACGTATCCGAGCCGATACTGACCCAGGTGAGAACGGTTACCTGTGGACTCACCGTGCCGGCGTTGGGTGGCGCGGCCAGCACAACCACCAATGGCGCGGAGATAACGCCGCAACCCAGTGCGGCTACCAATATAAGCAAAAGACCAATGACAGCAATCCGCATTTCAACCTCCTGTATTTTGTATGTCTGCCGGCGATTGTAACACAGGGACACAGTAGCGTACAATGAGTGTACGAACGAAGCGGGACAACCGTTCGGTCAACGCATATTACGGGATAATTGGCGGTGACCGGTGATAATTGTCTAACGGTGGATAGGTATGTGATATACTGCTCGTATTGCTTATGCCACATTATATCAAGGAGGTAATAATGAAGAAACTTTCCAAGAAATTGTATCTGGGCTTGATTATCGGGGCTTACGCGGCAGGCATTGCATGTCTCATCACGGGC
>JAPLHM010000268.1 GCA_026389635.1 Chloroflexota bacterium
AGCATGCTGAGCATAGGCGCATTGACACCGCTTGCCGATATCGCTGACAGCGCCATCATCAAGTCAAAATATGCCGCCCTGGCACAGGCCGCGGGCAGGACCGCCTCACCGCACCTGAGGAACATGGGTACCATCGGGGGAAATATCTGCCAGGACATCAGGTGCTGGTATTACCGCAACCAGAACAACAGGTTCTCCTGCCTGAGGAAGAAGGGAGGCAGGTGCTACGCCATCAAGGGCGATAACCGCTACCATTCCATCTTCGGCGGCAGCGTTTCGGGCGGCTGTTTCGCGGTACATCCCAGCGATACCGCCCCGGCGCTGGTTGCCTTAGACGCTAAAATCGTGACATCGAGCCGCACCATCGATGCGGAAAAATTTTTCGAGGTCAAACCGGTCAAAACCACGGTGCTCCAGGCGGACGAGATAGTTACCGGCATACAGGTGCCCGAACCAGCCGCCGGTTCTTCCAGCGCATTTATAAAGTTTGCCCTGCGCAGGTCCATCGACTTCCCCATCGTCAACTGCGCGGTCATGATCACGCGCAAGGATGATAAGGTTACAGCGGCAAGGATATGCCTCAACGCCGTCCACGTCGTGCCCTACAGGGCCGTCAGGGCGGAGCAGGTCATAACCGGCAGGGTTATCGACGAGGCGGCTGCGGATGAGGCCGGCGCGGCTGCCGTGGCCGAGGCCAAACCGCTCGATCACAACAAATATATGGTTGCCATTGCCAGGACACTGGTAAAAAGATCGATTCTTGCCTGTGCCGGGAGATGATGGGTGACTGATCTCCTGGACATTATTGCCGGCCTGCTGGGCCGGGGTGAAGACCTGGTGCTGGCCAGGGTCATCAGCGTAAAGGGCTCCGGTCCGCGCCACGTGGGCTCCAGCATGGTCATACGCAGGGACGGCGGGATCGAAGGCACCGTAGGCGGCGGTCTGATCGAGGCGGCCGCCCAGAAAAAGGCTGTTGACCTCTTCCGTGAAAAAGGCTTCGCCCGGCTGTCTTTCGATATGACCGGGGATGACCTGACTGCGGCCGACATGGTTTGCGGGGGCAAGCTTGAGCTGCTGCTCGAGCACCTGCCGGCTGACAAGGCTACATCTGAAATCTTTGCCGGTTTATTGAGCAGCAGGCGGCACAACCACAGGAGCTTTTTGGTGACCACCCTGCCCGCTGCTGATAAAGGCACCGGGCCGTTGGAGCATCGCGTGTTAATGCCGGGCAGCACCTGTGCTACCGGCTCGGACGGGTCGGCTGGGATATCGGGCCGGCTGACGGACATGGTGCACGGCCTGGCCGGTTCGGCGCTGGTAGAGATCGAGGACCACCAGTTCTGGGTCGATCTTATACTCAATACGGGCGTCCTCTACCTGTTCGGCGCCGGGCATATATCACGGGAGGTCAACGACCTGGCAGCGCGGGTGGGGTTCATGACCGTGGTGCTGGACGACCGCGCCGAATTTGCCAACCGCGAGAGGTTCGGCCAGCCCGCCGAGGTAGTCGTGCTCAAAGCGTTCGATGACTGTTTTACAGGTCTCAAGCTGGATGATGACAGTTACGTGGTTATAGTCACGCGCGGACATCTTTGCGATAAGGTGGTTTTGGAGCAGGCCCTGCGTACAAATGCAGGATATTTAGGCATGATAGGCAGCAACCGCAAGCGGGACGCCATATATAAAGCGCTGTTGTCGGACGGGTTCACAGCGGAGCAGCTTGAGAAGGTGCACTGTCCCATCGGCCTGAAAATCGACACCGAGACCCCCGCCGAGATAGCGGTGAGCATCGTGGGGGAACTGATAGAAGTGAGGGCACAAAAGAGGAAATGGAACGTCCTGGCATCACGGCAGTAATCCTGGCGGCCGGGTATTCCGGGAGGATGGGGCGGTTTAAACCGCTGCTCGACCTGGGCGGGCAGACGGCCATAGAGCGCGTTATCGCGTCGTTTAAAGAAGCCGGGATACCGGACGTGCGCGTCGTAGCAGGTTACCGCAGGAAGATATTGGTTCCGCTTCTCAACAGGCTGGGTGTAGAGGTAATTATCAACTACCGTTATGCGGAGGGCATGTTCTCCTCCGTTCAGGCGGCGGTGAAAAGCCTGGATACATCCACTGTGGCGTTTTTTCTCATGCCGGTCGACGTTCCGCTGGTGAGGGCGGAGACGATCAGGTATTTAGCCGAGACATATGGCCGCCACCCGGGTAAAATACTGGTTCCCGCCTTCGGTGAAAGGCGCGGGCATCCCCCGCTGATCTCAGCCCGTTTTGCCGGGGAAATTATGAGTTACAGCGGGGCAGGCGGACTAAATAGCCTATTTGGCCTTCACAGTGCCGACATTCTTATCCTGCCGGTTTCTGACGGCAATATTTTGCTTGATATGGACACGCCCGGGGATTATGAGGATATGAAGCGCGGGCTGCGGAAAATCGATGCAGGGGTGACGCAGTGAGCCTGGACCTGAGGATCGCCACGCGCATGGGTGGATTTACCCTGGATGTGGCGTGGACCCAGGGGGACGAACTGGTAGTGCTCTTCGGGCATTCTGGTTCCGGCAAGAGCATGACCCTGCGCACCATCGCCGGCATAGCACCGCAGGGAGACGGGCACATTAAATTGAACGGCAGGCTGCTCTACAGCAGCGATATGAAGATCAACCTGGCCCCGCAGCAGAGGTCGGTTGGCTACGTATTCCAGGACCTGGCGCTATTCCCCCACATGACGGTGGAGAAGAATATTTTATTCGGCGCTGGCAGTGCTGCAGGCAGGGAAGCCCGCAAGAAAGCCGTGGACATGATGCAGCTATTCCGCCTGGCCGGTTACAGGGACAGCTATCCGCACCAGATATCTGGAGGTCAAAAACAGCGGGTGGCCCTGGCGCGGGCACTCATGCGCAATCCCGAAGTGCTGCTGCTGGACGAACCCTTCTCATCGCTGGACGACCAACTGCGATTGGAGATGCGCCAGTGCCTGGTAAATGTGGTCAAGCAGGAGTTCCGCATACCCGCCATACTGGTAACGCACAACGTCCTCGAGGTATTTTCATTGGCCGACAGGGTAATGGTGTACTCGGACGGCAGGATTATACAGTCCGGCATACCGCAGGCCGTTTTCAATAACCCGGTCAATGAGGAGGTTATGTCGCTGGTGAGTTTGAAGAAACTCTATCCCGGGTATCTTTTTACATGAATCAAATCCGGAGGTGTTTGTGATATGTTGTTTACCATGTTGCTGGCGGTACTGAGTTTTATGATGGGCCTCACGGCCAAAACCAACAAGTCCTTCAAGGAGTTGATCAGCCCACTGAACTGCACCTACGCGATCATGACCAAGGAAGGCAAGCAGGGCAGGCGCTACATATTCAGGGACGGGAAATACTCGTCTGACACGGTCCTCAAGGATTACGACATGGCACTTGTCTTCGAGAGCGCCGACATAGGGTTCAAGACACTGGCCCTGGGTGGTGCCACGGGGATGCAGGTGGCCATGAACAACTACGACCTGAAGCTGGTGGGCAACCGGCAGCTCTTCAACGGCTTCGGAATACTGCTCCAGATCTCAATGGGCATTGTGAAGAGGAAGTAGGTTAACGATATGAAGATCAATCTCAGCTACAGCAAGTTAATCAAAATTGAAGGCTATGCCAGCGACTTGGTGGTCGAAGTGGAGGACAATTGCACGGTGCGCGGCCTGCTGACCTTCCTCAAGCTGCCTACCTACCTGCAGAAGGCCGTTATCGTACACGTAAACGAGGAGCCGGTGTGGAACGCCACGGTGCTCAAGGAAAACGACTCGGTAAAGCTGTACCGCCTGGTAAGCGGGGGCTGAGAAAGGAGAGCAATCACGAATTCAAGGCGCATTTCATGCTTTTCAATAATACTGCTATTTATTGCCGTTTCTTCTATCGGCTGTTTCAAGCCGCTTGCGTCGGTGAATGTATCGGCGGCAACCAGCCTCACCGATGCCATAAGCGAGATCGATGTTCTCTATAAGCAGGAAAGGCCGGACGTAACTGTCATCGCCAATTTCGCCGCACCGGGGACCATACAGCAGCAGATCGAGAATGGTGCGCCGGTGGACGTGTTTATTTCGGCTTCCCCTACCCAGATGGATGCGCTTCAGAAGAATAACTTAATAGTGGAAAATACGCGCAAGGACCTTCTGCGCAACAAAGTAGTCCTGGTAGTACCCGGCGACAGCACCCTGGGAATAAAAAGTTTTAACGACCTTACAGGCGATACGGTGAAAAAAGTGGCCATAGGTGATCCCGGTTCGGTCCCTGCCGGCATGTACGCCCGGGATATTTTCAACGGATTCGGGATAACGGATGCGTTGAAGCCCAAGCTGGTGCTTGCTGCCAACGTGCGGCAGGTGCTGCAATATGTTGAAAGTTCCAACGTTGACGCCGGTGTTGTATTTATGACGGATGCCAAAATATCCAGGGCGGTTCAAGTAGTGGCCAATGCCCCGGACGATATCAATAAAAAAGTCATCTATCCGGTGGCGGTTATAAATACGGGCAAGGGCAGGACGGCTGCGGTGGATTACGAGGAATTTCTATTTGGCAACCAGGCGGGGGCGGTATTTGAAAAGTATGGCTTCGGCCTGATCAGGCATTAGTTATTATGATTGATCGAATAGCCGGGTATTACAGATGATGGATACATACCTGTCGCCGCTATGGATTTCTTTAGCCACCGTTTTTACGGCCACTGTGATCACCTTTTTTACGGGTATAGCTGCCGCCCGCTGGATGGCAAGGTACGAGGGGAGGATGAG
>JAPLHM010000275.1 GCA_026389635.1 Chloroflexota bacterium
GGACAGCGGCTGGTTGGCGCAGACGCTGGACGGCACGCTGCCGATGGTCACCAGTCCCATCAGTGTATAGATGATTATCACGATGGGCATAGAGATGGCGAAAGAAAGGGGGATGTTCCTGCCCGCGTTCTTGATCTCGGCGCCCAGGTCGATGATGAAGTTAGCCCCCATGTAGGCGAAGAAGAGCATGCCGGAGGCTATGGCCAGGCCGGCCACTCCGCCCGGGAAGAGTGGTGTGAGGTTGGCAGGGTCTATGGCCGGTATGCCCCAGATGATGTAGACCAGCAGTGCGGCCAGCAGTACGAAGAACATGCCCACTTGCACAACGCTGGCCGCCTTGACGCCCACCACGTTGATCACGAAGAAGAAGGTCAGCGTTATCATGGCCACCAGGTTGCGGTCGAAGGCGGGGAAGATGACGCGCAGGTAGTCGGCGAAATTGAGCGTATACATGGGCATGCCGCCCAGCATGATGCCCATCATGATGCCCCACACCCCGATGAAGCCCCAGAAGGGGCTGAGTAGGCGGCTGGGGTAGCGGAAGCTGCCTCCCACGGTCGGCAGTATGGACGCCAGCATGCCGATGGGCAGCAGCGCCAGCACCATGGGCAGGGCCGCGATGATGAAGGCGATGGGCACGCCCGGGCCGCATTTAGCTACCGCCAGGCCGGTCAGGGCGAAGATGCCCGCCCCGATGATGGCGCCCACCTCGATTGAGACCGTGTCCAGCAGTCCCAGCGATTTTTTAAGGCCGGAGCCGGGTGAACCCTCTTTTTCCTGCATAGTCAACCTCCCTTCTCATCGATCGTGCCCGCTACCGCGGGCTACTGCATGCACGCCCCGAGATTGCTTCATCACTTCGTTCCTCGCAACGACCTGCCGACAAATGCCTCACAAAAGCCGGCTATTTCAAATACGGTATCAGGTTCTCTTTGAAAACCCACTGCGCGCATTCCGGGAGTGTCTTTAAGCCGCCGCACCGTTTGATGGTCTCGCTGTAATCCACGCTGTTGTGGGTGTTCCAAAATAGCACCGGCGCGCCGTTGAGCGACCTGTTATTTTTAACGAAGTCAAGCATGGCTGCCAGAGTTTTGCCGGTATAGGTGGTCTCCAGCTTGATGCCCTCCGTCTCCTTCATAAGGTCCACCGCGGCCTTGCCCTCGGGAGTCACCCTGCCGTATTCGCCGCCGTAATAATTCAGCTCCAGGTCGAAATCGGCGGCCGTGAACTTCATCTCCGGCACTGAGGGATCGAGCTTTCGCATCAGCCTGGCTGTTTTATTGGCCAGCGAGACGGTGCCTTTAAAGTTGGAATAGCTGTCCATGCTGACCTTGACGCCCACATTATGGCTTTTCAGCCCGGCTAACCTTGCCCCCACGATCAGCCCGGCTGTGGTACCCATGGAACCGACGGCACTGAAAATATATTTGGGCGCGGGTAGCAGTCCCCCGTCGATCTGCCTCTTCAGCTCAAGTACGGCGTTGACATAGCTAATGGTGCTGAAAGGTGATGTGCCGCCGGCCCAGAGCAGGTAGAAGTTAGGGTGGGTGAGCAGCACCCAGGCCACCCGCAGGTAGGCCTCGGGCTGGCCGTGGAACACGTTTATCTCGGCGCCGAAATACTGGTCCAGCAGCAGGTTCTCCTGCACATTTTGGGTGATGGGCTGGGGTACAAGCAGTAGCACTGTTTTGATGCCGGCGCGGCCGCAATGGATGGTGGTAGACAGGCCGGAGTTGGTGCCGATGCCACCCACAGTAATCATGTATTTCTTCTTTTTGCGCAGTGCATCGGGGATGATGAATTCCAGCTTGCGCACCTTGTTGCCGCCATAGATGTCCGAGGAAAGGTCGTCCCGCTTGATCCATAGGTTCTCATGGCCGATGGCTTTGCCCAGGTTGGATAGCTTCTGCACTGGCGTAGGCCAGTTGCCCAGGTGCATCCAGGGCAGTTGCTTCTCCAGCGCCGGGTAGGCTTCAAAGAGCGGTATCGTCATAATATCTTTCACTGTAGGGGCGTACCTTCAGGTGCGCCCGCGGTTTTGTAAAAATTCCAAATACCAATAAACAAATTCCAAACAAATTCCAATTTTTTAATTTAGAAAATTCCTTATTGTTTGGAGCTTGGAATTTGTAATTTGGTGTTTTTGTCGCACATGCGCGGACGGGCCTAAAGGCCCATCCCAACATTTTTAATTCCCCGCCGGCGCCGGGGCCGCCGCCCTGGACTCCACCCTGCCGGCGGTGAGGTGCTTAGCCAGGCGTTTGCCCAATCCCAGTATCGAAAGCACGGGCGGCCTGCCCCACTCGTCCGGTATGACCGAGCAGTCGCAGACATACAGGTTATCGTACTCCGTCTTGAGGTCGGAGTTGACGATGTCGTTGATCTTGCAGGTGGCGCCCGGGTGCGCGCCTATCCACCAGGTCTTGAAAATGTCCTTTGCGCCCGCGTTGACCAATATCTTTTTAGCCCGCTCGTAGCCGTGCATGAGCTTGCCGCGCTCGTCCCTGGTGAAGGGCTTCCTGATGGAGTTGCCGCTGATCCTGCCGCTCAGGTGGTCCTTAGCCTTGATCATGA
>JAPLHM010000298.1 GCA_026389635.1 Chloroflexota bacterium
GCTGCCGGCCGACGCACTCATGCCTCCCTTAGACGGCGGCTGGCACAACGTCCTGGATACGCTCAACCCCGAGCGCATGAGCTTCACCGCGGTAGGCATAGGCATAGCCAACCTGGCCATAACCAAGGCCGTAGAATACGCTCGCGAACGCAAGGTATTCAACGGCGTCCCCATAGGTAGCTATCAGTCATTGCAGTTTCCCTTGGCCGAATCGTATTCCTGTCTCGAGGCGGCACGCCTGCTCAACTTCCGTGCGTCAACAGCCTACGACGCGGGTAAGCCTTCGGCGGAGGTAGGGGCGGCTGCCAATATGGCGAAGGCCATTGTGGTTGAGCATGCGATCAGGGCGGTTTACTGGGCCATGCAGGTATTCGGCGGCTACGGCTACGCGGTTGAGTACGACGTCGAAAGATGGTGGCGCGAGGTCAACCTGATAAGGCTTGCGCCCATCACCCAGCAGATGACCCTGGCATATATTGGGGAAAGGGTACTGGGACTGCCCAAGAGTTACCAGGCGTAGCGCCACGCCGGTGTACCCACACAGTTTCCCACGGTTGGCACCTGTATGGAGATGTGATTCTGAATACGCCCGGTCTACTTCTTTTGCGGTCCAAGCCTGTCCAGAGCTGCTTTCAGGCGTGCCATGCAGCGGTCCCTGCCCAGCACCTCCATCGTTTCAAAAAGGGGCGGTGAGGCAGTGCGGCCGGTGACGGCCACGCGCAGCACACCGAAAAAGGGGCCGGCCTTGAGTCCCATCGCTTCCGTAAGCGGCCTGACCGCTGATTCCAGGTCACCGGCTTGCCACTCCCGCACGCTTTCGAGTGCCTGCAGCGTTTTCTCCAGCACCCCGCGCGCAGGGCCCTTCTCCAGCTTGCCCGGCAGCAGGCCGCTCTCATATTCCAGCACGTCACTGAAGAAAAAATCCACCAGGGAAGGTACTTCCGAAAGCGTTTTGGCCCTTTCCTGCACGAGGGGAGCTATCTGCTTTAAATACCCCACATCTATGGGCCTTTTGACCGCGGCAGGAAGCTCGCGTTCAACATATGGCAGGCATCTGTCGCTGAACTCCTGCGGGCCCAGGTTGCGTATATACAGCCCGTTCATCCATTCCAGCTTGTCCCGGTTGAAAACTGCCGCGGTCTTGCTGACCCGCTCAATACTGAAATTCTTAATGATTTCGTCGCTGGTCATTATCTCCGTTTTATCGTCAAGCGACCATCCCAGCAGGGAAAGGAAATTTATCATGGCCTCAGGAAGGTATCCCTGGTCCCGGTATTCATTGATGGAGGTGGCGCCGTGCCGCTTGCTCAGCTTGGACTTGTCCGGACCCAGTATCATGGGAAGGTGGGCAAACTGCGGCGGCTGCCACCCGAATGCGGCATACAGGAGCACGTGCCTCGGCGTGCTGGAGAGCCACTCTTCAGCCCGCATGACATGGGAGATGAGCATGTGGTGGTCGTCAACTATATTAGCCAGGTGGTAGGTCGGGTACCCGTCGGATTTGAGCA
>JAPLHM010000042.1 GCA_026389635.1 Chloroflexota bacterium
ACCTGGGCCCCGCCCAGGAAGCCGTAATCGATGTAGCCTGCCTGGCAGGACGACATTACATCGTGCATACTGGTGGCGGCTATGCCCCGGTAGCAGGTCAAAGCCTGTCCCACCGATATGGGCAGTTCTGGCAGTATGGGACCCACCCCCCCCGCTTCAAATATGATAAGAAGGTGAGGAGCATGCGTCTTCTGTGCCAGCATGCCGGCTATCATGGGAAGGCCCGTGCCGACAAAGACAGACTTGCCGTCCTCTAACAGGTTTGAGCCTGTGAATGCCAGGAATTCTCGCATGTTATATCTGGCGGTTTGATTATTGGCCATTTATCATTCATTCTCCCTTATAATCTGGACCATCGTACATTGCTCTTACTTGCGCCAGGGCGTTACCAGGGGTACCCTCATGGCTTCACGCTTCTGAAGGAAGTGAATTTTTTTCAGCCCGCCACAGGCCTCTAAGTATTCGTCGAAATCTTTTACCCCGAAAATATATTTGTCCGAGTATTGCCCGACACCCTCATCGGTCTTTGATAGCGCCAGCCATTCAGCTATGTGCTCCTCGTCGAAAAAGTACTTGCCGTGCATTTCGCAGGGGTGCGATCCATAGGGCTGCTCCACCACACCGTCAACCACGTAAAAGGGTATCACGGTGCGCCAGGGTTCCCGGCGCATTATCTCGTTTTCAACTATTTCCTCAGTCGTGATGATCAACTTGCGGGCACAGCGGGCCAGCTCAAAATCCTCAACCATGATGCCGTCGATCTGGCAATTGCCGTAGATATCGCAGCGGTGCACGTGTATGAAAGCTACATCCGGGTAGGCTGCAGGGATGAGGTTTATAGGCTTGCCGCTGAAGGGATCGGTTACCACCTTGCAGGAGCTGTATTTGCCCGTATCCGTTCCGAGAAGGTTGCGGCTGGGGATAAAGGGTAGACCCATCATGCCTGCCAGGAACCTCCACTGGTAGCCGGAGTTGCTGATCTCAGCGATGACCTTGCACCTGCCTGATTCCACCATGCGCCTGCCGGCCGGTGATAGCCCCCGCACCTCGTGGCCGAAGCTATAGGCTACCTCCACCCTGTCGACACATCCATTGCCCACCAGCAGGTCCAGGTCGTGGACAGCCGTCTTGCCGGCCATGATCAGGTTGCGCTTGCGCTGGCGTATGATCTCATAGATGATGTTCATGGAAACACGGATGTGTCCGAAGCCGCCGCTGGCGATAAAGTCACCGTCTTTGACAAATTTGGTCACAGCTTCGCACGCCGTCATGGTCTTGTCCTTGAGTTCACGTGACTTGTTGTGCAGGACGTACTCCCGGTTTTCATCAGGGTCATGCCATCCGACCAGTTGCCCTTTACCTTCTTGTAATACTTCCATTTGCTGCTCCTTCAGTCGATTTAAGATACCAGTCAACTTGCCGGGAAGCTGGTTAATGCTCAGCTGCCCGGCAAGTTAAAGTATACGATCAGTTATAAGGGAAATGCGGCTACTATTTTTTTACAATGCCGAGGATCTTGCGCGCCTCGGCCGGGGTGGCCGGCTCCCTTCCGAGCATGGAGGCTATTTTAACGGCCAATTCTACCTGTTCGTAGCTGCCCTTGGCCAGTTCGCCGTCGGGCATCCTGGTGTTGTCCTCCAGGCCTACCCGCATATGCCCTCCCAGCATGCATGACTGCATGATGGCGGGTACCTGCTCAGTGCCCACTGCGCAGGTGGTAAAGTTGGAGTCGGGCGGCAGGGCGTTCACAAATGCGACAAATACTTCGGGCCTGAATTTCTGGCCGCCGGCCACGCCCCAGACGAAGTTAAAGTTGTAGGGCTTGCGGAAGATATCCTGTTTGGCTATCAGAATCCAGTTGTCGAGGCCGCCGACGTCGTACAGCTCGGCCTCCGGCCTGCATCCTATCTCTTCCATTAGCTTGCCGAAATCCTGCAGCATACTGAATGAATTGACAAACACGTTGTCGATAAGTATCTGCCCGGTTTTGCGGTCCAGGACGCTGAAATTCATGGTGTTGGTATTGAGGGAAGCGCTCTCCGGCTTGATGGCCTGGATCGACCGAATCCTTGATTCCATGTTGAGTTTAATCAGGTTATTAATCAGGTTCACGCAATCCGACTCGGGGAACGGCCCCACCTGGCAGGGAAAGCCCACCGAGGATGTGACCTGGATGATCAGGTCGGGGACCCTCTGCCTGATCGCGTCATAAACTGCTTTTACCTTGTCCACATCCGATGTATGATACCCGCCCATGGTCTCGTCACGGCCGTGGATGTGTACCATGCTGGCCCCGGCCTTGAAGGCTTTTTCGGCTTCTTCGGCATACTCTTTGGGCGTATACGGTGTTGCAGGGTTATTATTCTTGAAAGTTGCCGACCCCGCCAGTGCCGCTGTGATAATGACTTTGTTTTCCATACAAGCCTCCTCTATTTTGTATTTACCTTTTACACCTGCACCTATTTAACCGGCTGGAAGTACTCGATATCAAGGATGTTGGCTTCACGCTTATCCTTAAAAACCGGCTCCAGCTTCATTCCCGCTTTGATTGCCCTGGCATCGACGCCCCCTATGAAATGTGTCATGGCCGTGTCGGCCCCGTCCATCTTGATTACGCCTATGGCATAGGGCGGCTTAAGCGCCTGAACTGGTGATTCGTAGTGGACGATGGTGAATGTTTCAAGTGTGCCCTTACCACTCAACTCAACCAGGTCTTCCACCTTGCTGAAGCATTTGGGACATACCGACCTGGGTGGGAAATTCACCATGCCGCATTTGGGGCATTTAGCCGCCGTGATCACCTTGCTGTCCCTGATCTTGATAAAAAATTTGCTTGCCATGGAGCCCACGGAGTACTTATAGGGCATGATGACGAAGCCTTCAAAAATGACCGGATCTTTTTTAACTGCTTCCATAGCTATTTCCTTCCTATCTCTTCTTTACTTACTCGGTGATGGTCTTGAAGTGGACGATGTCGTAGATGTTACCCTTGCGCTCCTCCTTGGGCTTAAGGACCGCTTCCACCCGCATTAAGGGCTTGATCTTTTCCGGGTCCGTTTCCTCGAGCTGGTGCTGCAGTATGACCTGTGCGCCGTCAAGCAGCACGATGCCTACCGCGAAGGGTATCTTCAGCATCTCGCCTGTCGTCGGCAGCAGGAACGACTGCTCCGCCATGAAGAAGGTGACTACATAGCCCTTGGGGCCGACCGGGATCCACTCGGGCCTCTCGGTGCACCTGGTATGATCCCTGGTGCAGACCGACTTGGGCAGACAGAAATGGCGCCCGCAGGTCGGGCACTTGTTGGCATAGATGACACCGTTTTCCTTGAGCTCCCTGAAGAACTCTCCCATGTATTCACCGGTCCGCCACTTGTAAGGGACCTTCATGGTCATATTCAGGTAAATTAACTCTTCTTGCGTTTTCTGTTTCATATCAATAATCCCTCCAAGTTAATCCATGGTCTTGCTTAAAAGCAGCAGGTCGGACCAGTATGACCCGCCGAAGCCGCTGGCCAGGGCCTGCTTGACCTCCCTGGTTACCTGGTGCTCGCCTGCGTCACCCCTGACCTGCAGGGCCGCTTCGGCTACCCTCAGTATGGCGGAATCACCGATAGAGTTGGTGCAGAGCACGCCTCCGGACGGACTGACCGGGTATTCTCCCTCGAGCTTGAGAGCGCCCTTCTCAACGAGCTTCCATCCTTCGCTTGGTTCACAGATAAGGAAGTCTTCCAGCCACATGGGGATGGCGAAGGCCATGGGATCGTACATCTCGAAGACCTGGGTTTCCTGCATGGGCTTGGTGATATGGTTGCGCTTGAACAGCTTGGCGCCGGCCTCCATGTGTGAGGTCCAGCGTTTCTCGCCGATGCCAAATTGTGCGCCGCCGTACTCTACGTGCACGGTCACGTGGTCCTTCATCCAGACCGGCTTCTTGCATATCTTCTTGGCTTTGCTCTCGCTGGCAAGTATCAGTGCGGTAGCACCCAGGCTGGTGGGGCAGCACATCAGCAGGTTCAGCGGGTACATCACCATTCTGGCATTCATAACATCTTCAACGGTATATATCTCGCGCATGTGAGCGTTGGGATTCCTTGCGGCGGCCTGGGATGCGTTAGCGCGTACCATAGCTGCATGCTCCAGTTTACACCCGCTCCTTTGCATGTAGGCCACCGAGACCGTTGCCAGGCCGCCTATGGCGCCCACCAGGAACGGCCGGTCTACTGCCGGGTCGGTGATGGTGGAGATGGCCGGCGTCACCAGGCCCTCGTCGTGCTTCTCCCAGCCTATGACCATCACGAGGTCGAACAGGCCTGAGGCTACGTGATACCATCCCTGTATGGCCATCATGGATCCGACTGTTCCGCCGGTGTTCATCTTGAAGCCCGGTCTCCCGGCAGCCCCGCTGTAAAGATTGAGCATGGCATCGTTGAGGTGGTGACCTTCGAACAGGTCCATGTTGCCCGACATCACTGATTCCATGTCATTTATGCTCAGGTCGGCGTCCGCCAGGGCCTTGGTTACGGCGTCGTAGATGAGTTCGCCGTCATTTACATAGGGCCTTCGGCCACTGTGCGTAGTCTGGCCGATTCCAACAATTGCTACCCTGTTTGCCATTCTATTTACCTCCCTTTTCGAGAACGAGTACGCAGTGCATCTGGCCGCAAAGGCCTCCGCAACCGTGGGCAACGGCCCGTTTGGCGCCCTGCACCTGGTGCTCCCCTGCAATTCCCTGCAGCTGCCAGACCGCTTCAGCCACCCTGGTCATGCCTGCAACCGTTACCGGTATGCCTGAAAGCAGGCCGCCCGACGGGTTTACCGGCAGTTCGCCCTTCAACTGCGTTTTGCCGCTGTCGATCAGTTTGCCGCCCTCTCCCCGGCCGCACAGGCCCAATCCCTCGGTCCACAGCAGTTCCTGGGGTGCGTAGTATTCGGAAAGCTCAACCAGGTCAATGTCCTTCACCGGGTTGTTGATGCCCGCCATCTTATAGGCTTTTTTAGCCGCCTTAACCAGCGCGTCACATTCGGCGAGGTCACGGTCGCCCAGATTGTGATGCTCGTAATAATTCCCGGCCCCGGTTATCCACACGGGGTTGGGCGTCAACTTTTTGGCAACTTCCTCGCTGGCGAGGATCATGGCGCAGGCGCCGTCGGAAACGGGTTTCTTCTGCAATTCCGTGATGGGGTCCGCCAGCATCTTCGACTTGAGCACCTGCTCAACCGTAAGGTCCATGGCCTCCTGCGCATACTTGTTCTTGCGCGCATTGCCCTTGTTTTTCACCACGACCCTGGCGAATTGCTCGGGTGTCAACTTGTATTTGTCCATGTAACGCCTGGCCTGCATGGCCGCTCCCATGGTGTAGTCAAGGCCCAGCATGCGGTGGAAGATGTGGTCGATAGACCAGTTCTCGATCATGGTGCCGTCTGTGATCGATTCCTCGCAGTGGCTTACCACCAGCACCAGCTTGTTATCGCCCGAAAGTATGTGCATGGCCCCGTAAAGAACCGCGTAGGCGCCGTCTCCCGCCACCTTGGACTCATCCTTCAGGTGTGAGCAGACCGCATCGGGTATGGGCATGGAGGAGATCGTCCTCCCGTCCCAGTGGTCCTGGGAACAGCTTATGACTGCTTCAACGTCGTCCTTGAGGCTGATGCCCGCGGCCTCGACGACCTTGTCCGTGACCTCCACCACGAGGTCCATCAGGTGTTGGTAGGGTTTGGCGGCTTCGAACTTTGTCATTGAGGCCGCCACTATTCCAACTCTGCCAGCCATTGTTGTTTGCCTCCTTTAATATTAAGATTCTACAAAATTGAGTGCTGTTATTTTCGGTTTAGCACTGCCCGTCCCGCGTTCCGCCTATGGCCTGTAGACCAACCTCTTTAAGTACCTTACCTTTTGATGGGGCTTAAGTCTTCGGCCTCTTACCTACTGCCACCTTGGTTACCAGTACGGCTATATCTTCGTCGCGCTGGTTCTTAATGTGCCACTGATTGGCAATAACACCCAGATTGCCCTTATCCTGGACCTCGATTACCTCGGTTACCAGGTGAATGGTATCACCCAGCTTGGTGGGACCTGTAAACCTCACCTTGTCCATCCCGTAGAAGGCAATTACGTCTATATCGTAAGGGGTGACAAACCCGGATGCTATGGATAGCACCAGGAAGCCGTGCGCGATGCGCCCGCCGAAGATGGTCTTCTTGGCGAGTTCCTCGTTGACATGGATGCCGTACCAGTCACCGCTCAGGGCAGCGAACATGGTGACGTCGGCCTCAGTAACGGTGCGGCCCCGCGTGATAATTTTCTGCCCGACCTTGAAATCCTCAAAATATAGCATGGCACTCCTTCTCCCTCAACAATTTGCGCCTATTTTATAACAATTATGCAATCATGTAAACATCTTATTCAGCGGAATTTCATAAAATTGCTTGAACTCAATCCGTACTTGGTAAAATATATTGATTAACCGATTAGTTAATATTGATTACAAATTTTTCTTCTGGTAAAATGTCGAGCAGCCCGGCAAGTTGATGTCCCGGCCGGTGCAGGGGCAGGGTAATGCCGGCTACGTGAAGATTTAGGAGGATAACGCCATGGACTTCAGGTTCAGTGCTGACGAGGAAGCATTCCGCGGGGAGGTAAAGGACTATTTGAAAACCGCCATACCTCAGCGCTGGCGGGAGTTGCCCACCGGTTTCTGGCAGGAGACGGAGGAATCGTGGAAAATTTCACGCCAGTTTCAGAAAAACCTCGGGTCCAGGGGATGGTTGGCGCCGGCTTACCCCGTTGAATTAGGTGGCGCCGGGCTGGGACATATAAAGCGCCTTATACTGGCCGAGGAACTTACCTACCATGACGCACCGGTCAGCATTGAGACCGAAGTCACAGTCGAAGAAGGATTTCATCCCGCGCATAGCCAGGGGCGACATAATATTCTGCCTTGGATACAGCGAGCCAAACGCGGGTTCCGACCTGGCGTCATTGCAGACACGCGCTACCGAGAAGGGGGACAACTATATAATCAACGGACAGAAGATATGGTGCAGTTACGCGCACTATGCCGACTACTGCTGGCTGGGGGCTATCACCGACCCCGAGGCTCCCAAACACCGCAATATGAGTATGTTCGTGGTTGATATGAAAAACCCGGGCATCACCGTACGCCCGCTCATCAACGTTATCGGCTGCCACTCCTTCAACGAGGTCTTTTTCGATGATGTGCTCACACCTAAAGAGAGTCTTATAGGCGTGAAAGAAAACGGCTGGTTCCAGTTGGCCATGGCGCTGGACTTCGAGCGCTCAGGCGTGCAGACCGCTGCCGCCAACAGGCTGATACTCGACCACATGATCAAGTATGCTAAGAACAACAAGAGAAACGGCAGACTGATATCAGAAGACCCCATCATGCGCAACCTGATGGCGGAAATGGCCATCGAGATCGAGGTGGCGCGTATGCTCTGCTACCGCATAGCCTGGATCTACAGCAAGGGCGGACACTCCAACTACGAGTCCTCAGAGGCCATGATATTTGGCAGCGAGCTGCTGCGCAGGATATCAGACGCCGGCATGAGGGTGCTGGGCCAGTACGGCCAGCTTGAATTCGGGTCACACCGGGCCATCGGCACGGCGGAGATGTGCAGGAGCTACCTGGCAGCTCTGTCCATCGGCGTTGGCGGCGGCACAAACGAGATCCAGCGCAATATCATAGCCATGCGCGGACTCGGTCTGCCACGCAAATAACACTGTCCTTGATGCAGGCAGAATAATGGATTTTTACCTGAGCGAAACAGAAAAAAAATTCCGCGACGACGTCGAGAAATTTATCCTCGACGAGATGCCAAGTAGCTACGCGGCAAATGACCTTTACTGGCCGGGAGGCTACGGGGCCATCAGCGAATTCGAGGTACGTGACCAGCAAGTGGAGAAGTTCCGCCGCAAGATGGGTGAACACGGCTGGTCCACCATGGCCTGGCCTAAAGAATATGGCGGTGGCGGACGTTCATTCATCGAGCAGGCCATATTTTGTGAGCGCTTCAGTTATCACGGCGCGCCGGGCATGGATATTTCAACCCTCATCGCCGGCCCCACCATCCTGCGTTTCGGCAGCGAGGAAATGAAGCGGGAATGGATACCCAAAATAGTCGAAGGCAACCTCAAGTTCTGGCTGGCCTACAGCGAGCCCAACGCAGGCTCAGACCTTGCGGCCATACAGACCAGGGCGGTCGAAGACGGGGATCACCTGGTGATCAACGGCCAGAAGATATGGAGCAGCGGGGCACACGTGTCGGACTGCGGCTGGATGGTGGCCAGGACGGATATGAATGCCCAACCCTACAGGGGAACGACGCTCTTTATCGTGGACAACAAGACCCCCGGCATCACTATCAGGCCTATCATCAACATCGATGGATTTCACTCGTTCAACGAGGTGTTCTTTGATAACGTCAGGGTGCCCAAAAGCAACGTGGTGGGCGAGATGAACATGGGCTTCTATTACCTCATGGTGGCCCTCGATTTCGAGAGGCTGATAATATCTATGGGAGGTTTCCGCAGACGCTTCGAGGACCTGCTCAAATATGCCAGGGAAACCAGGCGTAACGGCAGGTTATTGAGCGAAGACGCCCGGGTAAGGGCCAAGCTGGCAGATCTGGCCATCCAGATCGAGATCGCCTATTTACTGTATTACCGCACAGCCTGGATGATGGACAATAACCTCTTCCCTAATATCGAGGCCTCCGAGATTAAATTAGTCACCACCGTCCTCAGCAGGAAGCTGGCTGATACCGGCCTGGAGATAATGGGACCCTACGGGCAGCTCTGGACGGACTCAGCGCGTGTTCCCCTGAGGGGCAGGTTCTCCCTCGGTTACCTTGACTCCCTGTCGGCCGTAATCGGCGCCGGCACCTCTGAAATACAGAGAAATATTTTAGCTCAACGCGGACTCGGTCTGCCACGCAAATAACACAGCGTTTTATGGATAAATATTAAAACCGGGAGGGACAAAATGGATCTGGGATTGAATGAAGAACAGGAGATGTTGAAAAAATCGGCGCGCGAGTTCCTTGTCAAGGAATGCCCCAAGAAACTCGTGCGGGAGATGGATGAAAGCGACACCGGCCTGTCTAAGGAACTCTGGAAAAAGATGGCGGAACTGGGATGGATGGGTTTGCCCTTCCCCGAGAAATACGGCGGAAACGGCGGCAGCCTGCTTGACCTGACAGTCCTGCTGGACGAGATGGGCTACAACATCGTGCCCGGACCCTTCTTTTCCACGGTTGTATTAGCGGGTTTCACCCTGCTGGTGGCAGGCAGTGAGAAGCAGAAAGAATATTATCTGGGCAAGATATGTTCCGGTGATATGATTATGACACTGGCGCTGACAGGCATTGAGGGGACCTATTCGCCGGCATCCCTTGATATGGAAGCCAAAGCATCGGGTGGCCACTATATTTTGAATGGCACCAAGATGTTTGTGCCGGATGCCAATGTGGCCGACTTCATACTGGTCGTCGCGCGTACCGAAAAGAGTTCAAAGCCGGAGGACGGTGTAAGCATCTTTATAGTCGATGCAAAAAGTGCCGGCCTCAAGGTCACTCAGCTAATAACACTGGGCAGGGACAAGCTGTGCGAAGTCGCATTTAAGGACGTTAAAGTG
>JAPLHM010000116.1 GCA_026389635.1 Chloroflexota bacterium
GGCAGTGTGCATACGTCACTGAGGTACATCTGCAGCGGGTCATCCGCCTTCTCCCCGATCTTGAAGGCCACGGTGGGGGAGGTGGGCGTGACCAGCACGTCATACGTCTCGAAGGCCCGCTCGAAATCGCGTTTTATCAACGTGCGCACCTTTTGCGCTTTCAAATAGTAGGCGTCGTAGTAGCCGGACGAAAGGGCGTATGTGCCCAGCATGATGCGCCTCTTGACCTCCGCGCCGAAGCCGAACTGCCTGGTCTTCTGCATGGCCTCCCACACATTGGTGGTGTCGCGGTAGGAGTAGCCGTATTTCACGCCGTCGTAGCGCGCCAGGTTGGCCGAGGCCTCCGAGGGCGCAAGTATGTAGTAGGCGGCCAGGCCGTACATGGTATTGGGCAGGGAGACGTTGCGGTCAACCTTTGCGCCCAGCTTTTCCAATTGCTCAATAGCCACTTCTATGGCCCGGCTTACCCCCGGCTGCATGCCCTCGACTAAGTATTCGCGCGGCACGCCGACGCGCAGGCCATTGATATCTTTTTTCAGCGCCCTGGTATAGTCCGGCGCCTCCATCTGCACCGTGGTGGAATCGCGTTTGTCATGGCCCGAGATGACGTTCATCACCAGCGCGGCGTCGGTCACGTCCTTGGCAAGGGGCCCGATCTGGTCCAGCGAACTGGCGAAGGCCACCAGTCCGTAGCGGCTGACACGTCCATAGGTGGGCTTGAGCCCCACCACGCCGCAGAACCCCGCCGGCTGGCGTATGCTGCCGCCCGTGTCGGAGCCCAGCGCGTAGATGCAGGCATCGGCGGCAACCGCGGCGGCCGATCCCCCGCTGCTCCCGCCCGGCACGCAGTCCAGTTTCCAGGGATTGCGCGTAGTGAAGAAAGCCGAATTTTCCGTAGAGGAGCCCATGGCGAACTCGTCCATGTTGGCCTTGCCCACCATCACCGCGTTTACGGAATTGAGCCTCTCGATAACGTGGGCGTTGTAAGGCGGGACGAAATTTTCCAGCATCTTTGAGGAGCAGGTGGTGGTAATGCCCTTTGTGCACATGTTGTCCTTGATGATGGCCGGCACGCCGGTCAGGGGACTGCACCTGCCCTCCGCGATGGCCTTGTCCGCGGCTGCAGCGCTTTCAAGCGCATGCCCGGCCGTTATGCGCATGCAGGCACGTATTTTGCCGTCGATGGATTCGAGATATTTAAGCGTGGCACGAGTCAGCTCGACCGAAGAGATTTTTTTCTCTTTGAGCAATGCGTGAGCTTCGTGGATGGTCAGGCGGTGAAGGTCGCTCATGGGTTACTCCAAAACAGCGTTCACCTTGAAGGAGTTGTCCTCCCGGTCGGGGGCGTTGGCCATCACGTCGCTTACCGGCAGGGATGGCCCCACCTCATCCGGGCGGTAAACATTCTCCAGTACCACCGACTGCGAGGTGGGCGCAAGCCCCTCGGTATCCGCCTGCTTAAGAATCTCCATGTTCTCTAATATGCTGGATAACTGCTCACGGAACTTCTCCACCTCGGCATCGGAGACGCCCAGCCTGGCTAAAAGCGCGATGTGCCGTACTTCTTGGTCGGTCAGTTTCATTAGCGTGCACCCGTGAATATTTTATCGATTTAGCAGTTGAGAATTATATCATAGAAGCAAGTAGCGGGATTAATTGACGGAATTACGTTTTTAGGCCACAGCCATTTGAGCGTATTCAAACTGCGATGCTATAATGCGCTGTGTATTATCCAGGATTAAGCCATGTTTGAAAAACTCGATGCCATAGAGAAGCGTTACGAGGAACTGGGTGAACAGATCGCCCAGCCGGAAGTCTATAACGATTTTCAGCGCGTGCATGCGCTCTCGCAAGAACGTGCCGGCATGGAGGATAACGTAAACAAGTACAGGCAGTACAAGACGGTGGATAAGGCCATCGCCGATACGCAGGCCATGATCGATGGGGGACTGGACCAGGACATGCTGTCCATGGCCAGGGAAGAGCTCAGCGAACTGAAGTCATCGCACCAGGCGCTGGCCGAAGAATTGCGCCTCAGCCTTATACCCAGGGACGCCAACCAGGACAAGGACGCTATCGTGGAGATCAGGGCGGGTACGGGAGGTGACGAGGCGGCGCTCTTCGCGGCCGACCTGTACCGCATGTACTCTCGCTACGCCCAGGCCAAAGGCTGGCAGATAGACATAATCGACAGCAACCAGAATGAGATGGGCGGTTTTAAGGAAATAATCTTTGAGGTCAAGGGCAAGGGCGCCTATGGTCACCTGAAGTATGAGCGCGGGGTGCACCGCGTACAGCGCGTGCCAGTCACCGAGGCCCAGGGAAGGATACACACTTCGGCAGCGACGGTGGCGGTGCTGCCCGAGGCGGAGGAGATAGACGTTCATATCAACCAGGAGGACCTCAGAATAGACATCTTCCGCAGCGGCGGCGCAGGCGGGCAGAACGTCAACAAGCTGAGCACGGCTGTGCGCATCACGCATATACCCAGCGGCATCGTGGCCATCTGCCAGGACGAGCGGTCGCAACTGCGCAACAAGCTCAAGGCCATGGCAGTGCTGCGGTCGCGGCTCTATGACATCGAGCAGCGCAGGCAGCAGGACGAGGTCACCGAGGAGCGCAGGTCGCAAATAGGCAGCGGGGACAGGTCGGAGAAGATACGCACCTACAACTTCCCGCAGGACCGCATGACCGACCACCGCATCAACCTCTCTTTGCACGGGTTGCCCAGGATATTAGACGGCGACCTGGACAAGCTCATCGATGCGCTGGCCACCGAGGAGCAGTCGCTGCTGCTGCAGGACAGCAGGTTGTGACCGCCGGGGAAGCGCTCCGCAAATACACTTCGATTTTTCAGCGGGCTGGCATAGATGAGGCGGCGGACGAGGCTACGGTGCTGCTCTGCCAAAATTTTCGCGCAGCCGGAGAGGACATTGACCGGCAACGAGCTTACCCTGCTGGAAGGGATGATGGCACGCAGGCTGCGTCACGAGCCATCAGCCTATATCACCGGACACAGGGAATTCTACGGCCTCGACCTATTCGTAGATCCAAGGGTGCTGATACCCAGGCCGGAGACCGAGATACTGGTAGAGGCGGCCATCGAATTCGGGCGCTCGTGGGTTGCGCGCAATCACAGGGGGATGCCGGCGGCCGACATCGGTACGGGGTCCGGAGCTATGGCCATAGCGCTGGCAATGCACGTCCCGGATTTGCTGGTATATGCCGTGGATATCTCACACGGAGCTCTGGAAGTGGCCGCATTAAATGTGCGCCGGCACGGCCTCGATGACCGAATCATACTGGTGCAGGGGAATTTACTGGAGCAAATTAATCAAAAGCTGG
>JAPLHM010000091.1 GCA_026389635.1 Chloroflexota bacterium
AGCGCGCCGCAACATCCTCGACAGTGGTTTTCTTTATGCCGTGGGCAAGGAAGACGTGCAGGGCGGCCTCGATGATCTTTTCCTCTGTCTGCTTGTATTCAGGCATGATATGATATTAACATACCTTGTATCATTTGACTAATGATTTAACAGGAGGCGCCGGAGTTGCAAAAGAAGTGCATTGATAACGATTTCCTGCTGAAGGCGGGGCCCTATTCGCATATAGTGGAAGCAGGCGGCTTCCTTTTCCTGACGGGCATCGACCCCATGGACCTGGAAAAGGGCCTGATCATCACCGATGATATCATCAGGGCCACCGAAATTGTCATGGAGAATATGAAGCGGTCTTTGGAATCGGTGGGAAGCAGCCTGGCAAAGGTGGTAAAAGTGACGGTATTCCTGCGTGACATGGGCGACTTTGCCAAATTGAATGAGGTATACGCTAAGTACTTTCCCGTGGACCCGCCGGCGCGCACCTGCGTTGCCGTGAAAGAGGTCCCGGGCAATTTCCAGCTCAAGGTCGAGGCCATCGCCATCAAGTAGCGCTGCACTACAATTGCTTAAATACCTTTCGAGCCGCCCTCAAGGTGGCATCTATGTCCCGCAGGCTGTGAGCCAGGGAGAGGAAAGCGGCCTCGAATTGCGAAGGCGGCCAGTAAATGCCCTCCTCCAGCATTCCCCTCAAGAAGCGGGCGAAGACAGATGTATCGCAGCGGCGCGCCGAGGCATAATCGGTCACGCTCTCCGCGCTGAAAAATACGGTCAGCAGTGACCCCTCGCGCGCTATGGACAGCGGCAGGCAGGCGCCGCAGGCCGCGGCCGCCAGTCCCTGCTGCAACAGTTCTCCTTTCTCCTCGAGTCGCCGGTAAACCGATGGATCGTTAAGTATCTCCAGGGTGGTTATGCCGGCGGTCATGGCCAGCGGGTTACCCGAGAGCGTGCCGGCCTGGTAAACCTTACCCGACGGCGCCACCATCTGCATGATGTCACGCCTTCCCCCGTAGGCGCCCACCGGCAGTCCGCCACCGATGATCTTGCCCAGACAGGTGAGGTCCGGCTTTATATTATACAGAGCCTGCGCGCCGCCGTAGGCTACTCTAAAACCTGATATGACCTCGTCGAAGATGAGCAGGGCGCCATGCTCTTTAGACAGGCGGCGAAGGCCGCTGAGGAAACCCCTGGCTGGATGCGCCAGTCCCATGTTGGCGGCGATGGGCTCAACTATGACGGCCGCGATACTGTCGGGGTACTTTGCGAACAGGCGGCGCACGGCGTCCAAATCGTTGTAGCCGGCCACCAGCGTATCCATAGCCGTGGACGCGGTTACGCCCGGGGAATCCGGTATGCCCAGCGTGGCCATGCCCGAGCCGCCGCTGACCAGCAGGCTGTCGCTGTGCCCGTGATAGCAGCCGTCGAATTTCACGATCCTGCCCCTGCCGGTGAATGCGCGGGCCAGGCGTATGGCGCTCATGGCCGCTTCGGTTCCGGAACTGACAAAGCGCAGCATCTGCATGGAAGGCACGGCGGCGGATATCATGCCGGCCAGGCGGGTCTCCATTTCCGTGGCGGCCCCGAAGCTGGTGCCTTTACCCGCCGCATCCCTTATGGCTTTGACTACGCGCCGGTCGGCGTGCCCTAATATCAGCGGCCCCCAGGAGCAGACGTAATCAATGTAGCTGTTGCCGTCGGCGTCCCTGATCTTTGATCCTTTGCCCTTCACAATGAAGCGGGGGATACCCCCTACGGCCCCGAAGGCCCTTACAGGGCTGTCCACCCCTCCTGGCAGGTAGCGCCGGGCTTGCTTGAACAGCCGCTGCGAATTCTTTGTAGTTTTCATACCATTTACGCCTGTTCATCCAACCAGGCTGCGGCCTCTTTAGCGTGGTAGCTGATGATGACATCGGCCCCCGCCCTTTTGATGGAGCCGAGTATCTCCAGGGTGACCCTTTTCCCATCGATCCAGCCGCGCGAGGCGGCGGCCTTGACCATGGCATATTCACCGCTCACATTATAAGCGGCCAATGGGCAGTTGAAGCTGTCCCGCGCCTTGCTGATGACGTCTAAGTAAGCTAAGGCCGGCTTGACCATCACGATGTCGGCGCCCTCGTTGATGTCCTCTTCTATCTCCCTGAGGGCCTCGCGCACGTTGGGAGGGTCCATCTGGTAGGACCTGCGGTCGCCGAACTGCGGGGCGGAGCCGGCCGCCTCGCGGAAGGGGCCATAGAAGGCGGAGGCGTACTTGGCCGCGTAGGACAGGATGGGTATATGCTTAAAACCGTTGCCATCCAGCGCCTGCCTGATGGCCCTCACCCGTCCATCCATCATGTCGGACGGGGCCACTATATCCGCGCCGCATGAAGCGTGGGAGAAGGCCATTTTGGCCAGCAGGGGAAGTGTGCTGTCGTTATCGACATCGCCGTTTACTACTACTCCGCAGTGCCCGTGATCAGTGTACTCGCACAGGCAGATGTCGGTCACAACGATCATATGGGGGGCTGCCTTTTTTATGACGCGTATAGCTTGCTGGACTACGCCCTCCGGGTTTAGGGCGGCTGAGCCGGTCTCGTCCTTGTCATTAACCACGCCGAACAGCAGCACGCCGGGCACCTTCAGGCGGGCCAGTTCATCAATCTCGGCGGCCAGACTGTCGACGGAGAAATGGAAGATGCCGGGCATGGAGTCGATCTCCTTCTTTATGCCCTTACCTTCTACGATGAAGAGGGGGAAGACAAGGTCGCCGGGGTCCAGATGGCTCTCCCTCACCAGCGACCTCAGCGCGGGACTCTTTCTCAGGCGGCGCATACGCAAATCTGGAAACAGCGGCATTCATGCCTCCTTGCGGAAATAATCTTGCATCGCTTCGATCAACCCTGCCATAGTCTGCTCTTTGGCCAGGACGTGCACTTTGAGCCCCGCTTTCCTCGCCGTTGCTGCGGTTTTGGGGCCGATGCAGGCTATTTTAGCCCCGATGTGACCTATCTCGGCACTGTCCAGCCCCGCCAGCAGGTTGGTCACGGTCGATGAGCTGGTGAAAGTAATTATATCCAGGTTGCCGGGTAGCAGCAGGTCTTTCAGTCTGGCGCGGTTGCTGCGCGGCCTGGCGGTGTGGTAAACGGCTATCTCATCCACGGTCGCGCCCAGTTTTTTAAGTCCAGCAGTGATTTCGTCGTCGGCTATGTCTGCGCGGGGCAGCAGGAAGCGTTTTCCCCTGACCGCCTTTTTGGTCAGGCCGCTGATGAAGCCCTCCCCTGTGTGGACACGGGGTACGTAGTCCGCCGTGATGCCGCGTTCTATGAGTGCCCTGGCCGTCATCGGCCCGATTGCCCCTATCTTGAGGCCGCCCAGTGCGCGGGAATCCATATCCAGCTCACCCATGCGGCGGAAAAATGCCTCGACGCCGTTGACGCTGGTGAAGGCCACCCAGTCATAGTTTTTCAAGTCCGAGATGCCCCTGTCTAATTCACGGTTTCCCCTCATCGGACGTATCTCGATAGATGAGAAGCGCACGGACTGCGCCCCGCGCTCGATCAGCAGACGTTCCAAACTTCCCGCCTGGCTGCCGGCGCGCGTGACCAGCACGCGTTTGCCGAAGAGGGGGAAGAGATCGAACCAGCGCAGGTCCCGGCGCATATCGACAACGCTGCCGATGACGATCACAGCCGGCGCCGTCATGCCGGCCTCACCGGCTTTTTTGGCTATGTTCTTCAAGGTTCCGGCAATGGTGAACTGCGTCGGCAATGTGCCGTCCCTGATGATAGCCGCCGGTGTCCCGGGTTTCATGCCGTGCTTGAGCAGCAGCGCCGTTATGAGGGGCAGGTTCTGCATGCCCATCAGTATAACCAGCGTGCCGCCCGATTTGGCCAGTATGTCCCAGCGGATATGGGAGCTGCGCTTGGTGGGATCTTCGTGGCCGGTCAAAATGGTTAGCGAGGATGAGATCCCGCGCTGCGTGACCGGTATGCCGGCGTAGGCGGGCACAGCTACGGCCGAGGTGACGCCGGGCACCACTTCGAAGAGGATGCCGGCGGCCTTGAGCGCGGCGGCCTCCTCGCCTCCCCTGCCCAGCATGTAGGGGTCGCCTCCCTTGAGACGCACTACCGTCTTGCCGCGGGCGGCCAGCTCCACCAGCAGGCGGTTGATATCCTCCTGCTCAAGGTGATGTTTGCTGCCCGTCTTGCCGGCATAGATTTTTTCCGCCGTTGCCGGAGCGTGATCAAGGATCAGGGCGCTGATCAGGTGGTCGTAGACTACGGCATCTGCCCTGGAAAGGCATGCGGCGCCTTTCAGGGTGAACAACCCGGGGTCGCCCGGGCCTGCCCCGACTAAGTAGACCGTTCCCTTCTTTACCGGCATCTCGTGTCCTTTATAAGGCTGGCGGCGCCGGCTTCCAGCATGCTGTGGGCCAGATTTTGGCCGGCTTGCTGCGGGGATACTGCATTGCCCTGGTATGAGACTCTTATTATTTGGCTGCCCTCCCTGTCTGCCACCATGGCCTGTATTTCTATCATCCCGGCATGCACAGTGGCCAGAGCCGCCACCGGTGCGCGGCATCCACCCTCCACGGCATGCAGGAAAGACCGTTCGGCTGTCACCGCCTGCCAGGTGGGCCGGTGGTTGATTATTTTTATCATCTCTCCTACCCGGAGGTCATCATCCCTGGCCTCTATGGCCAGCGCGCCCTGGCCGACGGCCGGCAGGAAGGATTCAAGGGGCAGGTACGTGGTTATTTTATCATCCCAGCCCAGCCTGAG
>JAPLHM010000098.1 GCA_026389635.1 Chloroflexota bacterium
ACATCACACGAAAACAGGATCAGGGAGGCGGCGCTGTCCGCCCTGACAGAGCTTGAAATTTGCCAGGATCCAACATCTTCGAGTTCCTGAAACGACAACCCCTGCTTACGGGGGATAAGGTCAGGCTGCGCCCCCGCCGGCCGGAGGATGCTGTTGCCGAGTACAGGTGGCGTATAGATGAAGAGCTGTGCCGGCTGGACGCTTCGGAGCCGCTTAACCAAACCTACGATGAATTCCTGCAGCGGTATACTGTGGAACTGGAGTACCCCGGGCTTACATATACCCGCGCCATCGACACCCTGGACGGCATCCACATCGGCAGTTGCAGCCTTTTCAATTTAGATCTTGCCGGCGGCGCCGCCGAGACCGGGATAATGATAGGTGAAAAGCCCTACTGGGGACGCGGTTACGGGAAAGACGCGATGGGTACCCTTATCCTCGATATCTTCGAGACCTCCGGCCTGCAGAGACTCATGCTGCGGACGCTCGACTGGAACGTGCGTGCCCGGGCCTGCTTCGAGAGATGCGGCTTTGTACAAAGTGGAGAGGTGGTTCGTGGAGATCACCGCTTCATTGTTATGCAGGTTGAGCGCGGAGCTGTGCCGGGCAAAGGTCAGTGAACCGCTATGGGTGAGGCGTCGGTTATAACCCGGCGCGACCGGCTCAACTTCCGCCTCAGCCGCAGAGGAAGCGAGAAAAGCCCCCGGTGGGCTATGCCGTCGTAAGAGCGCAGTTTACCGCTGACCCTGGCTGATATCCTGCTGTTGATCTCCCTGGGGGAAAGGTGCGCCGGGTCAAGTGAGTCGGATGCAGTATGAAATCCCCACAGGTCGACAAAGGAGGGCACATAGACCTGGTATGGGCGCACCACCTTGAAAATGCTTTTGAGGGTGCCGTTGATGGCGGCGAAATTATGCAGGTTGATCCAGCCGGACTGGCCGGACTGTACTACCATGACGCCTCCCGGCTTCAGCCTGTCCCTGACCAGTCGGTAGAATTCTTGCGTGTAGAGAAAGCGGGCAGGACCTTCCTCCACCGGGTCCGCCAGGTCGATAACAGCCACGTCAAAACGTTCCTTTGTTTCGGCGATGTATTTCCTGGCATCTTCGTGGCGCACCTCCGCCCTTTTGTCATCGAAAGCGCCCCGGTGAAAGGTGGGCAGGTGTTTGCGGCATAACCTCACCACCTCCTCATCTATATCCACCATGACTGCCCTGCTGACCGTCCTGTGCATGAGGACGTCACGCAGTGTGGCTCCCTCGCCGCCGCCGGCTATGAAGACACGTTCCGGGTTGGGATGCGCCAGCATGGCCGGGTGGACCAGCGATTCGTGGTAGATGAACTCGTCCTTCTCCCCCGACTGGATCTTGCCGTCAAGCACCAGGCAGATGCCGAAAGTGTGGGTCTGGGCTATCTGGGCGTGCTGGAACCGAGTGGTCTTATCGTGCAGCACCTTCCTGACGCCATGTATCTGCACCAGGTCATCTGACAGCTCATCGATGAGCCACTTGCTTTTGTCGTAATAATCCCGCCTGGTCATCTACCGTCCTGCCGCCGCCGGGCTTTCTATTAGCACGCCCCTCTTCAATTCGATAAAAGAGGTGGATTTCGCTTTCAGCCTCTCCGCCAGCGGCTTGACGGCCTTTGCCGGCTCGATGACCTCCCCGCAGGTGAAAATATCCACAGCGGCAAAAGAGTGTTCCGGCCAGGTATGTATGGAAATATGCGATTCCGCTATGATGACGACGCCGCTTATCCCCTGCGGCGAGAACTGGTAAAAGGAATCCTTGATCACGGTTGCCCCGATCAGCCTTGCCACGTCGGCCAGAGCCTCCCTCAGGTAATCCATATCATTCAGGAGTACGGCGTCACAGTCCTTCAATTCCAACAGCAGATGTTTTCCCAGGGCAGCCAAGTGATTTTCCTCCTCGGAACAGCGTTACATAAAATATTAAAATATGTTACTATTATTCAAAACAGAGTGTAATTTTATATGTTATGTTGACTAATTTCAAGAAATATCCTAAACTGCCTATTGACAAAGTCTATATGACCTTGTAGAATGCGTTCAAATTCATCAATTAAGGAGGCGTATGCCGTGAGGAGAATTTTTGGAACCCTCGTAGCACTAGTACTGGCTTTATCATTAGTTTTGATACCGGCCGTTGTCTCAGCCGACCTTGGTAAATGCACAGGTTGGGACAAAGTTAAATGGGAAAATAACCAGAATTCCTGGAAGCTATACCTCCAGCACTGGGGAAGGACGCCCACCAGCGCCATGTCCAGGCTTGCTGGTCTGTGCGGCCCGGATAAACTTTGTTCCGGCGTATGCAACACTTCCAAATGCCCGAAGCCCACTGGCTGCGACATCAACCAGTGCCTGGGCGGATGCAGCAATTGCAATACACAGGTAGGAACCCTTGGATCGGCTTGTACCGATTCACAAAAATGTCTCAATCCCGAAGTCAAGCCCACATCCTTACCGCTGGATGACTGCCCGTTGAATTGCCCGGCCAACACCACCACTGCCGGCCTCGGCACTTCCAAATGCTCCGGCTGCTGGGGCAAGAGCCTGTCTTTTGCCAACAATTGCACAGACCTGGGCGCTCCAGAACAACCTGCTGGCCAAGTGCACGGTTTGCAGCAGCGGCGCCAAGTAAATTAGACAACATAGTAATTGAAAACCAAACAAGCGCTGCCAGCTAAGGCAGCGCTTGTTTGGTTTGTACTAATGCTCGGGTGATATTATGGATGCAGAAGATAGGCTGGTAACCGTTTACAAAGCCTGCGGGCAACCGGAGGCTGAGATAGTGAGGGGCAGGCTTGAGATAGAGGGCATACTGGCCCTGCTGAAGTACGAAAGCATCGGCAGCGTGTACGGCCTGACGGTGGATGGACTGGGACAGGTGGAAGTGCAGGTGCCGGCTAAGTACGCCGACCGTGCCCGGGAGATAATCGAGTCAAGCAGTGATGAAACCGCGGATTAGAAGACCTTTTATTTCAGCCCGAGGCCGGCGTTGAGGGCCTTGTAGTCGAACCGGCTGTCGAGCATAGCCGTCATAGCCTGCAACTTCTGCAAATGCCGGAATCCCGCGCCGGCCAGCGACCGCTCGATCCCGCTTACGATTTCATTGACATCTTTGTCAGCCACTATTACAGGGACCTTTTTATCCTCGGACTTGAGCATAACCGAGGTTGAAGGCCTCCCGCCGCTGACCACCAGGCATTTTGTCGACGTCTCCAGCGCGGCAAGCTGCATGTCAGCCCTCTCATAGCGTGTAACCACGGCCTTGTTGCGCAGCCTGTTATAGTAATCCCTGGCCGAATCGGGGGACAAGGCGCCCAGCATAACGTTCTCAACAAGATCTCCGGCCTTGTCCTTAAACGTGATGATCTCTCCGTCCACCGCGCCGGCTATCTCCCCGACTGTTACACCCAGCAATACCCTCGATTCAGGCAGCACTCCCAGCACAGCAATGCCCTTTTCCTTAAAATAGGCCGTGCATTCTGCCTGGACCATGCCTATCTTCGAAGACGGCGCCTGGTTCAAAACCACGCCCAGCAGCCTGTTGCCCAGCTTCTCGGCTGCCTGCAGGATATCCGCCTCCCGGTAATCCGAGCACCAGCAGATCAGCAATATGACGCGGGCATCAAGCTTTTCGGCGAGGGTGTACCCGGCCAGCGCCGAAACCTGGTCATGTTTGAATCCGCCCGGGCTTTCAATTATCAGTATATCTTTGCCGGCGCCGGCTTTATCGCAGGCCGTTTTTAATCTGGTGGAAAAATTTTCCACGTCCTCTGAGAGGTTGCGCCAGAGTTCCTCCTGCTGCATATGGATCGGGCAGAGCTGTTCCCTGCTCTCGCCCAATTCAAGAGCCTCCCCTATAAAGGCCGCGTCCATGCATTCGTCCCTGGCGCCCTGCGCTTTTACATGGATGGGTTTAATATAGCCAATCTTTTTACCCGAATTGGCCAGTTTTTTACCTATGCCGGCGCATAATGCCGTTTTCCCGCAGGGATCGTAAGCCGCGATAAGTAAATTAGTCATGGTTCCTCCTGAATTTTAGCCGGCAGGTATTATACCACTCTTTACTCTTTACTTCCCGGCTGCATCGGAATATAATGTTTTGAAAGCTACTGGAAAGGCTGAGAGTTATCACGGCTCTCAGTTTTTTGATATCCGGCATGCGGGGAGGTAAAACCCATGATACTAAAGAAGTTTGATATCACCCGGGAGGGCCTCGAAAAGCTGAAGGCCGAGTACGATCAGCTCACCTCGGCGCGCCGCCAGGAGGTGGCCGACAAGATCAAGAGGGCGCGTGAGATGGGTGGTACGGAGAACAACGCCGAATATGAAGATGCCAAGAACGAACAGGCATTCATCGAGGGCCGCATAAGCTCCCTGGAGAACATCATCCTCAACGCCCGCATCATAGAGGCCCCGCACCAGCCCGGCGTGGTGGAGCTGGGCGACACGGTGCTTATCCAGAACCAGGACGGCAAGATCGACCGCTACACAATCGTGGGGACCGCTGAGGCCAGCCCGGTTGACGGCAAGATATCCTGCGAATCGCCCGTAGGCAAGGCGCTGCTGGGCAAGAAAAAGGGTGCTAAAATAGAGGTGCGCACGCCGGCGGGCATAATGAAACTGCGTCTCATCGAAGTAAGCTAAGAACATGGCCGGGCAGGAACGCATGGAGCAACCGCGCCTGGAAAAACTCTCCAGGTTGATAGCCCGCGGCCTTGACCCGTACCCGCACAAATTCCAGAGGTCTCACACCGCAGGGGAAGCCGCGCGACTTTTCCTCGAAACGATTGAAAGCGACCCTTCGGCCACGCTGCCCGGCATCAGCCTGGCCGGGCGCATTACTGCTGCCAGGTTCATGGGCAAAGCGGCCTTTTTCGATATCCGTGACGGCTCAGGCAAGATGCAGGTTTTCTTCCGCCGTGACTCACTGGGAGAGGATAAATATACAGTGCTGCATGACCTCGACCTCGGCGATTTCCTGGGCGTGTCAGGCCACGTATTTAAAACCCGCAGCGGTGAGGTAACCCTCGAGGCCTCCGGCTTTGCCATCCTGGCCAAGGCCCTGCGGCCGTTGCCGGAGAAATGGCACGGCCTGGTGGATGTGGAGAAAAGATACCGGCAGAGGTACCTCGACCTCATTGCCAACGAAGAAGTCAGGGAACTCTTCATTAAAAGAAGCCGCATCATCAGCGCCATACGCAATTTCATGAACGCAAGGGGCTTTATCGAGTTTGAGACCCCTGTCCTTCAGCCGATGTACGGGGGGGCGCTGGCCAGGCCATTCATAACACACCACCACGCCCTCGGCCAGGACCTTTATCCACGCATCGCGCTGGAACTCTATCTCAAGAGGCTGCTGATAGGGGGGTTCGACAGGGTGTACGAGATCGGCCGCGTGTTCCGCAACGAGGGCATTTCGACCAGGCACAACCCCGAGTTCACCATGATGGAAAGCTACGAGGCATACGCCGATTATAACGACGTTATGGAGATGACTGAGAATCTGGTAAGCAGCCTGGCAAGCGAGATACTTGGAACCACGCAAATCAGCTTCGCCGGGGAGGTCATCAACCTCGACCCGCCCTGGAGACGGCTCCCCCTGCGGCAGGCGATAGTGGATAAATGCGGCATAGATTTCATGCAGTACCCTGATTCAAATAGTCTGCGCGCCCGCATGAAGGAGACGGGGTTGCAGGTCGACCCTCTCAAGGACAGGGGCAGGCTGATCGATGAACTGCTATCCACTTATGTTGAGCCGGACCTCCACCAGCCCACCTTCCTCATAGATTACCCTGTTGATATGTCACCGCTTGCCAAGCTCCACCGCAAAGAAGCGGGCCTGGTAGAGAGATTCGAGGCATTCATCTGCAGCATGGAGGTGGCCAACTCGTTCTCCGAACTGAACGACCCGCGTGAGCAGCTCGAGCGGTTCAACCGCCAGCGCGAGACGCATGCCGCGGAAATAGAGCGCGCTAAAGCGGCCGGCGAACTGCCAGAAACCGAGATGGTCGATGACGATTTTATCACCGCCATGGAGTACGGCATGCCGCCCGCCGGCGGCCTGGGCGTGGGCATAGACAGGCTGGTCATGCTGCTCACCGACAGGCAATCTATACGCGAGGTCATACTCTTCCCACAGCTAAAGACCAAACAGGGGAGGGGCGAAGAATGATTGATATCAAATTGATACGTGATGATCCCGAAGTCGTCTACCGGGCCATGGAAAAGCGCGGGGAAGGACGTGGGCCGGTCGAAGAGATCATAGAAATAGATAGCTCTTACCGCCAGGCGCTCAAAGAGTCCGAGACCCTACGCGCCCGGCGCAACGACGTGAGCAAGCAGATCAGCCTTATGAAAGATAAGCCGGCCGGCCTTATAGCCGAGATGCGGCAGGTGGGCGACCGCATCACCCAGATCGAGGCCGAGTCGGGACTGCTGTCGGCCAGGCTGGAAGACAGGCTGCTGCGCCTGCCCAACCTGCCATCGGACGACGTGCCTCCCGGCCGTGGTTCGGAAGGCAACATCGAGGTAAGGTCATGGGGACGGCCCCGTGAATTCACATTCACGCCGCTTCCCCACTGGGACCTGGCTGAAAAGCTGGGCATCATCGACTTCCAGCGTGGCGTCAAGCTTTCGGGCACCAGGTTTTACGTATTGCGTGGCATGGGTTCCCTGCTGCAGAGGTCTCTCATCAATTTCATGCTCGACCTGCACGTCGGGGAGCACGGCTATACCGAGATGTACCCCCCTTCCATGGTAAAGCGGGAGTGCCTGGTAGGATCAAGCAACCTGCCCAAGTTTGCCGACAACCTCTACCACGATGCGGAGGAGGATTACTGGTTCGTCCCCACGGCCGAGGTTCCCCTGACAAACCTGCACCGCGACGAGATATTGGCTCCCGGCACGCTGCCTTTATATTACGCAGCGCATACATCATGTTTCCGCCGCGAGAAAATGGCGGCCGGCAAGGATACGCGCGGCATCAAGCGCGGGCACCAGTTCGAAAAGGTGGAGATGTACAAGTTCGTTGATCCCGCCACATCCGACGCCGAACTTAATGGCCTGTTAGATAATGCCGAGGACATCTGCCGCAGGCTGGAACTGCCCCACCGGGTGATACAGTTGTGCACGGGCGACCTGGGTTTTGCCGCCGTCAAGACATTCGATATCGAGATGTGGGCGGCGGGATGCGGGGAGTGGCTGGAGGTAAGCTCCTGCAGCAACTGCGGCGATTTCCAGGCGCGCCGGGCCAATATACGCTATCGGCCTGATCCCGAGGCCAGGCCGCGCCTGGTGCATACGCTCAACGGCTCGGGACTTGCATTGCCGCGCGTGATGATCGCCGTAATGGAAAACTACCAGCAGGAAGACGGCAGCATCAGCGTCCCCACTGCCCTGCGGCCATACATGAACACCGATACAATCAGGTAGCCGGTTGCATCCACACCCCCCGGCAATACCGGTTCACCCGCCTTTTTCAATACGGATACCGCTTATATATCATGGCGCCTTGACATTGCTTTCAAATTCAATTTAACTATATGTATAATTAGAGAAACACTTTAGCCAGTTTCCTTAAAAATTATGGCAGAAGACGAATCACAGTCTGGTCCCAAGTTCTGCCGCCAGTGCAGCGGCGTGGTACCCGAGGGCACCGCGATCTGCCCGCGCTGCGGCCAGAAGTGGTTCATGGACCGCGTAGAGCAGCAGGGGGTAGACCTCTGGCAGAAGATCATTGAGAAGAGGGCGGCAGCCGGGTTAGCCGAAGCCGGTCCCACGCAGGAACAGAAGCAGTACCGCTGCCCCAACTGCATGGCGGCCCTCAAAGGTCCCTTGCCTACGTGTCCCCACTGCGGGAAAAGCACGGCCAGGGCCAAAATCGTGCCACCGGGGCAGGAGGAGGAGGCGGCTCTTGAAGAGACTGCGCAGGCCCTGAATCTGTCTCCGGCGGCAAAAGGGCTGGCCTCCATCAAGGGCGCTTCCCAACGGGCTAAGAGGCTGGGCGGCAGGCGCCACCTCAAGACCCTCGACATTGTCATCATCGTTGTCATCGTGATTATCCTGGCAGGCATCGGTTTCCTTTTAGCCAGGCAATACGGTATCCTGCCCTCAACGCTGACCTTCTTCAAGCCGCCTGAGCAGCAGCAGGCCCCACCGGTTGTAACTGCCGGGCCGGAGGTTTCCAATGTCGCCATATCAGAAATAACCGCTGATGGGGCTGCCATTGCCTGGACCACCATCGAACCGGCCTGGGGCAGGGTACTATACGGCAAAACGGAGTCTTACGGCGATTCTGCGCCTGCCGTTCTCCAGGGCACTGCCCAGAAGGTAACGCTCAACGGCCTTGAGCCTGCCACGTCCTACCATTTTGCCGTGTTGGCGATGGACGGCAAGGGCAATGAACTGTACCGCAGCAATGACCACATGTTTGATACCGTTCCGCGGCAGAACACCACGCCGCCTGCCGTGACTATCTTCAAGGTTATCCCCACGGACGGCAGCGCCATAGTAAGCTGGACCACCGACAGGCCGTCCAGCAGCCAGGTGCTTTACGGTGCGAACACGTCATGTCCGAATTCCACCACCGCGGATACCATGCTGGTCACGGACCACTCGGTGCGCATTATCGGTCTTGAGGCCAACACCGGCTATTATTACCGCATCAAGTCCGTGGATGCGGATGGAAACGCGGCCGTAATGGATCCGCCCAATATGTTTACAACGCTGGTTTCAGTGCCCACCGGGCCGCGCATCGGTGACAGGGCGCCCGATTTCACGCTCCCCATCTTCAAGACGCAGGAGACTATTTCTTTGCGCGGCTACAGGGGGCAGAAGGTACTGCTCACCTTTTGGGCCGTTTACTGTCCCGAGTGCGACCGCGAGTTGGCCCTGCTGCAGTCGATCCAGGACAAGAAAATACCGGGTGTCAAGATCATAGCCGTCTTCATGGAGAGCAAGCTTGATGACATAGACAAGACCATCGCTACGTATAAGGCCAAGAGCGGTAATCTCAGCGTCCCGGTAGTGGTCGACATGTACAAGACGACGGCTCACCAGTATGGCGTCGAGAAAGCGCCCTATACGGTGTTCATCGATGGCGACATGATTATCCGCGGTATCGAAACGGGCAATTTCAATCTGGAACAGGTCGAGAGGACACTGAACAATTTATAGCCCCATGCGCATAAAACCCTTGACAGCAGGTTCGTCCCGCTGTAGTGTAGATTCTTAGGGAGACACCCCTTTGGACAGCCAGTTTAGATGTAAATGCGGCAAACAGATGGCCTACTCCAACGAGCCGTGCAAGGACTGCGGCAGTCTCGGTCCGCATAGCTATGCCGGCCAGGCCGGCCCGCCGGCCGTAACCACGCAGGGTCCGCCGCAGCAAGGGCGCCCTGGAAATATCCCGGCAGACAGGGGTGAAAGGCAGTCTCCTGCTTCGGCAGGGCGTGAGGGCCCGGCCAATTTCGAGCCGGTGGCCGATGTTTCGCCCAGGAGGGGGGGCGGCCGGCGCGGGGAGGATGACTCGAGGTTCCCCGTGGGAATCAGCCGCAGGGCCGAGATACTCGACCACATAGAGGACATGGACAGGGAGGACGGGAAAGAGCCGGCCAAACAGAAGAAGAAAGCAAAGGAACGGGAGGATGACGGGGATTGGGACAGCGGCGAAAGGCCGGACAGGGAAAGGCATTTCGAATCCTTCCTCGATGGGGGTGAAGAGGACGAGAAGCCCCGCAAAAGAAAGTCCGGCGGCGCCGCAGCCACGGTCATCAGCATCATATTAGTCATAGCGCTCATAGTAGGCGCCATCTATATTTACAATAACTTCGATGACCTGACCTTATGGCTGGCGGCGCCCACCATTCCCGAGACGATCAGGCCTGTGGAGCAGCCCGCGGTCCCGTCCGATTCGCAGCAGTCACAACCGCCGGCCGCAAGTTCCAACCAGACGGCGCCTGCGCCGGTACCCCCGGCCCCCGTAAAACCGGTAGTGCCTTCCGATACGACCCTGCCCGTAATATCAGATATAATTATCAAGTCCATCACGGATCACGGGGCGGTGGTTACATGGAAAACGGATGAATTATGCATTAGCAGGCTCAGCTATAAGACTGAGTTGGGCGAACGATATAACAGCAACGGGGCGGTCACATCCTCGCGTTACCACCAGGCGGACCTCAGCGAGCTTGAAAGCGGGAAGACCTATTACATAACACTGCTTTGCCAGGATGCTGCCGGCAACGAGAGCAAGCAGGAGAGGACCTTCCAGACCTTATTATCGGCCGCCGACACCACCGCCCCGCAGCTTATCGGCCAGTCGTCAGTATCGGTCGATGATAATACTGCCACCATTTCCTGGAAAACCAACGAGAAGGCCAAGTCGCAGGTTAAGTACGGCCTGGGCGCCGGGTACGAATTCCCGTCCGGCCCCACCAATGATTTCGTCAATACCCACAGCATTTTCCTGAGCGGGCTTTCGCCCAACACCACTTACCATTACCAGCTCATATCCAAAGATGCTTCCGGCAACGTCATGACATCCACGGAGGACTTCAGCTTCAAGACGGATCCTGAGTCGGGAACCTCGCCCTACATGGGCAGCAAGGCGCCCAATTTCACCCTGAAAAACCTCAAGGGGGAGGACGTCTCGCTCAGCCAACTGCGTGGCAAAAAGGTCTTGCTCAATTTCTGGGCCAGCTGGTGCACGCCCTGCAAGATCGAGTTGCC
>JAPLHM010000037.1 GCA_026389635.1 Chloroflexota bacterium
CCCATACTCGTGGGCGCGTTGCCTGATATATTCGCCGACCTCATCTTTGAGCTCGGTGGGCATGGGACCGCCTCCCACCCTGGTAGTGTAGGCTTTGAAAATACCTACCACGCGGTCGATCCTGCGCGGGTTGATGCCCGATCCCATGCAGGCGCCCGCGGCCAGCGGGGATGACGAGGTTACAAAAGGATAGGAGCCGAAATCCGTGTCGAGCATGGTGCCCTGGGCACCCTCGAGGACGATGTTGCCGCGGCGCTCCAGGAGGTCGCTGATCATGGATGTAGTGTCCTTGATATAGGGCGCCAGACGCCCGGCGTAGGCGGTATATTCCTGGAAAACCGTATCGAAATCCAGCGCTGCAGCATTATAAAGCCTGGTGAGCAGTTCATTTTTGGGTTCCATCAGGCTGGCCAGCCGCGACCGGAACGTCCCGGCATCGATGATATCGCAGGCGCGTATGCCCTTGCGGGCGGTTTTATCGGCGAAGGCCGGCCCGATGCCTTTGCCGGTGGTACCTATAGCCTCAGGCCCGCGTTTCTCCTCATCCAGCCTGTCGAGCAGGATATGCCATGGCATGATGATGTGTGCGCGGTCGCTGATATGCAGGTTGCCGGTATCCACGCCTCTCGCCTTCAGGCTGTCCATCTCCTCCAGCAATACCCTGGGGTTGATGACGACACCATTGCCTATAATGCAGGCTGTGCGCGGGTAGAAGATGCCGGATGGCACTATATGCAGCTTGAATTCTCCGCCCGGGTTTATGACCGTGTGGCCGGCATTATCGCCGCCGGAGAAACGTATGACCGCGTCCGCCTTCTCGGCCAGCAGGTCCACTATTTTGCCTTTGCCTTCGTCGCCCCACTGGGCGCCAATAACAGCTACAACTGACATTTTATTAATCCTGAAATAGACATACCTGTAGACCTAATTACACATAAAGACGGGAATATGTATACTCCTTTTATTTTCTTGCCTGCCGCCAGACGTGTACAAAACGCTGCCCGGCGGTCACAAAAGAAAGGACCACCACTATGGCCAGTGCTATAAACACCTGGTTTAAGAGCAGTCCGATCACTAATATTATAACCCTCTCAACACGCGTAAACAAGCCGACTGTGCAATCGATATTGAGCCCCTCGGCCCTGGCCCTGATATAACTGGTAAGAAACGATCCCATCATGGCCAGGAAAATGAGCACCAGTTGCAGGGTAACGTCGTAAGGCCATACGCCTGGGCCGGTGATGAAGATAAAGCTTAAAAATAGTGCCCCCTCGGTGACCCTGTCAACGGTAGAATCGAAAAGCGCCCCGAAACTGGAGGTCTTTTGCATGTGGCGGGCAAGGGCGCCGTCCAGCAGGTCGAACAGGCCGGCCAGTAAGAATATGAGTGCGCCTGCTACGAGATGGCCGAAGCCGATGACCACCGCCGCCACCAGGTTGATAACGAGGCCGATGGTGGTCAAGATATCAGGCGTCAGCCTGAGCCTGCTGATGAGCGGAACGAGGGGATCGCTTATCAAGCGGCCTGCTTTCCTGCGTAACTCCTGGAAATTTGACATTTTTTATCCCCGCAAATTTATTAAGATGGAGGTGTAGTAATCAACAACCTGCCGGCTAACGTTTTCCCAGCTGTATTTGTTGGCCGTGGCCACTCCCCTCTCCGCCATCGCCAGTCTCAATTGCCTATCGGTCAGCAGCTTCAACAGGGCATCTGCCAAAGCGCGCGGGTTCTTTGGTGGAGCCAGCAAACCCTCCTGCCCGTGAGTGAGCACACTGGCATAGCCGGGTATATCGGTTGCCACGACCGGTGTGCCGCTGGCCATGGCCTCCAGCAGGACTATGCCGAAGCTCTCACCCCCGGTGGCAGGGGCACAGAAAACGTCGGCCGTGCGGTAATACACGGGCAGATCGGAGAAGGCGACGTAATGAGTGAATACTGCGCGGTCGCCCAACAGGATTTTGGCCATGGTCTTATAC
>JAPLHM010000328.1 GCA_026389635.1 Chloroflexota bacterium
GCTGTACAATTCCAAATTTCGTATAGTCTGCATATCGAGCGTCATGAAAGATGCGGTGGAATAGGTCGAAAGCCGGTTGAGCAGTCCCAGCGCCGCTTTCTGGTTCTCCCGCAAATAAGCGACGATGGCGCCCGCCGCACCCACCGCCAGCGGCAGGCCTTCACAGCCGTAACCCTCCAGGGACGAGGCGGAGAAAAGCCCCAGCAGCGACTGCCTGGCCGTCTGCTGCTCAAAGAAATAGGCTTCCACCCCGCTTATATTGCGAAAAACGCCGGCCTCAACGTACTCCGATGAGGCGGGCACGATGATCTCGGCGGGGTTGAGCCTGGCTATCTCGTCAGCGGCCTGGTCACGTGCTACCTGCGTAACGGCAAACTCGCCGGTGGTGATATCGGCATGTGCAATGCCCGCCTGCCCCTTGTAAATAAACAGGCTGACCAAATAGTTGTTGCTCTTCTCAGCCAGCAAACCCGGCTCTATAAGGGTGCCCGGCGTAACCACCCGTACCACGTCCCGCTCAACCAGTCCCTTGCCCGGGGGCGTCAACTGCTCACAGATAGCCACCTTGTAACCCCGGGTTATCAGCCGCGCCAGGTAATTCTCCAGCGCATGGTAGGGTATGCCGGCCAGGGGCACTTTTACGCCCTTGCCCATCTCCCTCGATGTCAGCACGATCTCAAGCTCGCGCGATGTGACCCTGGCGTCCTCATCAAAGGTCTCGTAGAAATCGCCCAGGCGGAAAAAGACGATGGCGCCGGGGTATTTCTGCTTGATGCGCAGGTACTGCTTTCTCAGCGGTGTGAGCGAATCATCCTTTCCCGTCATTTCACCACCCGCCAGGTGTAGCTGAATGACGTAGCCTGGCCGGGCTCCAAATTCAGCGGCAGCAATATCACCACGCAACTGCACTGGTAAATTTTTTCCAGGCCGCCCTCGGAATTGGACACGCTCTCCACCGGGTAGCGCCAGACGGTCAGCGGCCGGTCAAGCTCCAATTCAAGTTCGATGCCCAAATGACGGTTGCCCATGATAAGCCGGGCAATGCCCGTAATCTCGCCGCTGGAATCAAGATGCGGGTCCCCAATGTCCATGCCATCAACATGATAATAGGCCGCCTCGTTACGGCCTCCTCCCAGCAGGTTGATATTCCACTCGCCTGCAAAAATCGCGTCGACCGACTTATCACCGGCGTTGACAAACCTGTAACCGATATAAAGGCTGCCGTCGTTGCGCGCCAGCGAGATGCTCTTTTCCAGGGTAAGGTTGCACAGGCCACGTGCGGACAGCAGGGCGCCCTCCCGCTCCATATTAACCTGCAGTGCATCGGCCCCGCATACCACCCTGCAATTGTAAGGCCGGCCGGCGAAATCTCCCCGCTCCTCAAAGGCGTTTTTACGGTAATCCTGTAGCGGCACCCCGCTATGCAAAAAACGGTCGGACAGGCTGGAGCGCGGCAGCGTATCATAGATCAACCAGTCCGCAACGTCCCTGTCCTTGATCTTCACGCCATCGTGTATGCTGTGAACACCGTCTCCCGACTCCTGCGTGGACTTTTCACCCGCGGCAAGCTCCCTGTGGTAGGCCTCCGGTTTGCGCGACACGGTACTGAGCAAATTGTAGGCATGTCCGCGCAGGTCCCATTCAAATATGCTGCCGCCCTCCGCGGGACTGAGGTAGAGGTTGAGGTCTTTGCCTTCAATTATTATCTCTTCACCGCCGTCGCCATCGAAATCAACCTGCTGCCAACGGTATCCCGCTCCGTCCAGCTGCAGCGCCGCATCGGCGCAGTTCTCCGCCTTGATAAGGTTGGTGAAGGCTGTTGCCCTTATATCCGTCAAATAGACGCCCCCGAACACCCCGTGCCAGTATGGACAGTTGCACTGTGCCTTCCAGAGGTGCTCAACCCCGCAATCAGCTTCATTTGTGGCGCGCGCCCGGTGGACCTTAGCGCTGACGGCGAGCATCTTTTTTTGCATGCGGTTTATCTCCGGGTACTTGACCAGGAAATTGCGCCAGAATCCGCTGAACATATGGCTAAGGACGCCCGCATGCCCCCCCTTGGACACGCGGAGCTTCAACTCCTTGTACTGCTGCGACAGGTCTGCCGGCAGCGACCATTCCAGCATCTCGTCATAAGACGCGCAGGGCAGGTAAACACGTCCCGCCGGCTCATATTTTTGCGCATAATCGCCTAATTTGATCGTGGTCAGCCACTCTGCATTATGCTCAATTGCCGTAAAGAAGCGCTCTATCCACTGCTCCTCCCAGCAGAGCTCATATGTCTGCGGCCAGATGCCAAATTTCTCGCCGTCGTCACCCAGCACGGCTATTTTGTCCCCGCTTTTCGACGCGTTACCCTTTAAATAGCCGATAACGTCATCCACCTTATGCCAGGGTATGGCATAGCGCAGGTACTTGCTGATGGGGAAGACTTTGAGGTACTTTCCCTGTTCCTCGGTTTTGAAATAGCCGAAGAGTTCCCTGTCATCCCTGCCAACCATCTTAAAGGCCGTATCGTCCACCAGCGTCCAGTCGATGCCAGCGTCGGCAAGCAGCATGGCCAGCGCAGGCTCCCAAACACGCTCGGCTAACCACAGTCCGCGGGGCCGGCGGCCGAATTGCTGCCAGATATATTCGCTCGTCTTGCCGACCTGCCCGGCTTTATCGGCGTCCGGTATCATAGGCAGGATCGGCTCGTAGTAGCCCCCGCCCATCATCTCCACCTGCTCACGGGAGATCAACCTGGTCAGCAGTTTGAAGAATTCGGGATGTTCGTCCGAAAGCCAATCGAGCAAACAGCCGCTGTAATGCAGGGACACGTTGATAGAGGGG
>JAPLHM010000147.1 GCA_026389635.1 Chloroflexota bacterium
CCAACTGAGCACCTGGATGCTGGGCCCGGCCAAGGGCCTGGGAGAGGTCGCCAGGGAGGGCAACCTTCCACCGGTCTTCCAAAAGCACAACAGGTACGGCTCGCCGGTGGCGGTACTGATCATCCAGGCATCCATAGGCACTCTCTTCAGCCTGCTGTTCCTTTTCATGCCCAACGTGAGTTCGTCCTACTGGATACTCTCAGCCATGACAGTAGAAGTGTATTGCATCATGTACCTGCTGATTTTTGCGGCTGTCATTAAGCTGCGCTATTCGCAGCCCGACACAAAGCGCGCTTACATGATACCCGGCGGCAAGGCGGGCGTGTGGATACTGGCCGGCGCCGGTTTCATAGCCTGTGTGTACACTTTCATAGTGGGCTTCATACCGCCTTCAATGAATATCCCGGTCGGGCGTCACCCCCTGCTGGCGTGGCTGGGCGAGATCGGGCCATATGCCCTCCTGATGCTGGCGGGCACCGTGTTGCTTTCTGTCCCGCCCTTCATCTTCCTGCTATTCAAGAAGCCGGGCTGGAAAAAGCAGCAGGCCGACGGCGGGTAATAAAGAAGGGTCAGACGTAGCATAACTGTGCAGGCCGCCGAAAAAATAGTTGCCAAAATAGGTAACCAGCACGGCTATAAAACCGGCGACCAGGAACCAGGCGCTGCGGCTATCCCTCCACCCCAGTGCCAGCCTCGTGACTATGTAACCCCCGTAAATAAGCCAGGTCATAAGCGCGGCGGTCTCCTTGGGGTCCCATGACCAATACGTGCCCCAGGCAATTTTGGCCCAGATCGACCCGATCACAATAACGGCCGTCATGAAGCAGAAGCCCGCTAACGCCGAGCGGTATCCCAGCCTGTCGAGGGTTTCCGCGGAGGGCACAAGGGGTGCAATCCATCTCCGCCCGGCTATATACAGAACGCCGCAGACAAACCCCAGCGCAAACAAGCCGTAGGCTATGATGGCGCAGGAAACGTGGAGGGGGAGCAGCCAGGTCTGGTTCAGCGCCGCTGACAGCGGTTGGTGCCGGGCGGGCAGGGTGAATGCATAGATGAGCATGGCAAGCGCCACCAGCGCACCCGCCGCGATGACCATATCATTCTTCTGCCGCCACCTGAAAACCAGCACAACCGTCAGTATGCCCCAACCGAAGGACATGGAGAACTCGAACATATCGGTGGCGGGGATACGGCCGGTCTGGATGGCATGGGCCATAAGTGAAAGGGTGAGCGCCAGCCAGGCCAGCAGCAATACAGGAACGGCAAAGCGCGATGCGTTCCTGTCAGACGGCTGCCTGCCCAACGCGGTGGAAACAAAGCCCCAGATGTACAAAACGAGGGCGACCTGCAGTGACACCAGCGAGGTCACGAAGGCTATTGTCTCAAGTTGCTGCATGTTTGTGTTGAGTAAATTATGAAATAATCAGCCCAATTATAACAGTTTACAAATTATACAAATATTGTATAATTTACCTGTAAATGACCGGGGGTCAGCCCGCATAGTTTTATCTGAAAATGGTATCATTTATCATTATGCCCACTCTGATTAAGTAACCGGGAGGTACAGCGTATGGCGGACAAAGACACACCTTTAATCAACGACCTGGAAAGCGGCCCCTGGCCCAGCTACGTCAAAGAGATCAAGCGGGCTGCTAAAAAGAATGACGCGGCCAAAGACCTGCTGGGACTGCAGGAGCTCTCCTTCGAGGACAAGGTCACACATTGGAAGCACGGCGGCATCGTGGGTGTGACCGGCTACGGGGCAGGCGTTATCGGCAGGTACGTGGATGCCCCTGACAAATTCCCCGCCATCGAGATGTTCCACACCATGCGCATCAACCAGCCGGCCGGCTGGTTTTATACCACCGATGCCCTGCGCAAGATATGCGACATCTGGGAGAAATACGGCAGCGGCCTGACCAATCTCCACGGCTCCACGGGAGATGTCATACTGCTGGGCACCAACACCAAAAGCCTGCAACCCTGCTTCGATGAGCTGACCGAGGCCGGCTTCGATTTGGGCGGCTCAGGTTCAGCGCTGCGTACTATCAGTTGCTGTGTCGGTCCCGCCCGCTGCGAGTATTCCTGTATCGACACGCTGGATATCTGCGCCAACCTCACACAGGAGTTCCAGGACGAGATACACCGCCCGCGCTGGCCCTATAAATTCAAGATCAAGATCTCGGGATGCCCCAACGACGGCGTAGCGGCCATAGCCCGCGCCGATTTTACTATCATCGGTACCTGGCATGATACGCTGCGCATCGACCAGGACGAGGTACGCAATTACGTCAAGAACGGTTTCGATGTCAGGGGCATAGTCACGGACAAATGCCCGACCAAAGCGCTGGCATGGGACGAGAAGGAGCAGAAACTGAACCTGAGAGTTGCGGACTGTGTGCGCTGCATGCACTGCATCAACAAGATGCCCAAAGCACTCCGGCCCGGTTTAGACAGGGGCGCCACCATACTTATAGGCGGCAAGGCCCCCATCATCAAGGGAGCCTACCTGTCATGGGTGCTGGTCCCTTTCATGAAAATGGAGCCTCCCTACGACGAGGCCAAGGAACTGCTGCGCAAGATCTGGGAATGGTGGGATGAGAACGGACGGTCGCGCGAGCGCATAGCTGAACTGATCGAGAGGGTGGGACTCAAAACCTTCCTGCGCGCGGTGGACATCAAACCTGTTCCGCAGATGGTCTATAAGCCAAGATCGAATCCATACGTATTCTTTGACTGAGTACGTTTAAGGAGAGCTAAGATGGGAAAAAGCGATATAGGGCCACCCAGCTATAAGAAAATGCTTCCCGCAGTCATTGAGAAGAACTACGGGAAGTGGAAGTACCACGAGATAATCAAGCCGGGCGTTCTTAAACACGTCTCTGAATCCGGCGACGAGGTCTGGACCGTCAGGGCAGGTTCCCCCCGCCTTGTCAGCATCGATTTCATACGCGATATCTGCGACATCGCCGATAAGTACTGCGACGGCAAACTGCGCTTCACCAGCCGTTCCAACATCGAGTTCATGACGCCAAAAAAGGAGAATGTTGAACCAATCATCGCGGCCGTGCAGAAGATCGGCCTGCCGGTGGGAGGTACAGGCAAGTCC